>CALELJ010000200.1 GCA_937902445.1 uncultured Treponema sp.
CAGAAAGCCGCGGTCTTGATACAAGGCAGATCATCCAGGGGATTTCCCTTGATCCTCGTATCGGCGATTTCTACAACAATCCCTCATTCGGCTACGGTGGATACTGTCTTCCAAAGGACACAAAGCAGCTTAAGGCAAATTTCCAGGATGTTCCGGAAAACCTCATTTCAGCTATCGTTGCATCCAACACGACAAGAAAGGATTTCATTGCCGACCAGATCATCTCAAAAATAGGTTTCGACAAGCTCAACCATCCTGCTACTGTTGGTGTCTACCGCCTTACGATTAAAGCAAACAGCGACAACTTCCGTCAGAGTTCCATCCAGGGCATCATGAAGCGCATCAAGGCAAAGGGAATTCCGGTCGTCATCTACGAGCCTACTTACAATGAGGATGATTTCTTCAATTCAAAGGTCATCAAGAATCTTGATGAATTCAAGAAAGCTTCTGATGTGATCATCGCAAACCGCCTTAGCGATGAACTTAAAGACGTTAAGAACAAAGTCTACACCAGAGACCTTTATTCAAGAGACTAGAATTCGGAAACACTTAAATGGCAGAAGCACTCTTTACTATCATCATCACTCCTCTCGTACAGATCATTGATGCATGCTATGCGCTTTTTTATGATCTGTCAGATTCAGACGGTATTTCCATTATCGGTTTAAGTTTTGTCGTAACAATCTGCACGCTGCCATTATATGTTGTCGCCGAGCGCTGGCAGCAGAAGGAACGTGACATCCAGAAAAAAATGAAATCACAGATTGAAAGAATAAAGACAACGTTCAAAGGTGATGAGCAGTACATGATTCTGACTGCCTGCTATAGGGAAAACCATTACCATCCCTTGATGGCACTCCGTTCTTCCATAAGCCTTATAATCCAGATTCCATTTTTCATGGCGGCCTACCACTATCTTTCAAACATGGAACAGCTTCGCGGCGTCTCCTTTTATTTTGTTAAGAATCTGGGTTCTGCCGACAGGACATTCATGATTGGAGCTTTTCCGGTAAATGTTCTTCCAATCGCAATGACTTTGATCAACATAGTTGCCGGTGCCATATATTCCAAGGGACATGGTAAGGGTGAAAAAATCCAGATTTATGTTTCTGCCCTTGTTTTCCTTGCTTTGCTTTACAACAGTCCTGCGGGCCTGGTTGTTTACTGGACAATGAACAATGTTCTTTCCCTTGTTAAAAATATCTTCTATAAAATCCCTGGTTTGAAGGCGCTTGTCAGACCATTTGCCGCTCTTGGAAATTACCTTGATATGTTCCTTGATTTCATTTTCCGGAACGCAAGGCGGAACGTCATTTTTACACTGTTTTTAGTTTCTTCATGCATTCTGGTAGTTCTGTCGTCCCTCACTATTCCTTCCATGCTGATGGAAAGCGAGGTGAACCAGTACTGCTATATCGAGGACTGCACAAACCCATTGTTCTTCATTGCCCACACATTCTATCAGGCGCTGGGGCTGTTTTTGCTTTGGCCCCTTTCTTTCTATTTCCTTTTTTCTGACCGTACAAAAAAATCATTTGCTCTTATCTTTATGATTTTTGCATTGTGCGCTGTAATCAATACTTTCTGTTTCAGCGGTAGTTACGGTCCTATAAAGCCGGAACTTTTTTTCATGACCCCGCAGAATTTTAAAGTTCCCCTTGGAAGCGTATTGTCCAATTTTTCAATTCTTCTGGCAGTTTCCTTTTTTGCTGTTCTTTTGCTCAAGAAGAAAAAGAGCATGATGGTTCAACTGTCATTGATTATTCTGGCTGGATTAAGTTTATTGTCGGTCAAAAACATCCACTACATTTCATCGGAATTCAAAAAAATTCCGGAACCTGAACATGTTGAAGAAATCGAAAAGGAATACCATCTTTCAAAGACTGGGAAAAATGTAATTGTGATAATGCAGGACAGGCTTTCCGGTCTTTTCGTTCCGCATATTTTTGAGAACAATCCTGACATTCAAAATGGACTTGATGGATTTACGTATTTCAATAACATTGTTTCTCACGGGCGTTTGACCATGATCGGGTCTTTGGGAATCTTTGGTGGATATGATTACACTCCTTTTGAATTCAACAAAAGGACAGACAAGACAATACAGCAGAAACACAACGAAGCTTTGCTGTCCATGCCAAAAACTTTTCATGACAATGACTTTAGTGTCTCGGTAAGCGGACTGCCATATGAAAACTACCTGGAATATCCAGTTGTAGCAATGTATGAAAACTATCCATACATAAACAGGATGCAGACACGGGGAAAATACTCAAGCCTGTGGTACAGGGAGCACAACCAGACACCTCAACTATATCTTGCCGATAAAATTAAAAGGAATTTCATCTGGTTCAGTCTGTTTAAAATGATTTCTCCAGTATTCAGGCGAATAATCTACCACCATGACTATTGGTGCGCCCATGATTCATATTTTATGAGTTTCCCATCTTTTATTGATAATTTTTCTGAGATGTACTATTTACCTCAGATGATTGCTGCCGACAGCCCAAGTGATTCATTCATAATGCTGGATAATGAAGCTACCCATGAGTGCATATTGCTGAATGAAAAAAACTACATTCCTTCTGCAGATATGGATTTCGAGAATTCTTCGGAGCTGACAAATTCCCCAAGCTACACAACTGATGTAGCTGTCATGAAGTCATATGTCAGACTTGTAGACAGATTGAAGGAACTTGAAGTCTATGACAACACCAGGATCATTATCGTTTCTGACCATGGAGAACCTA
>CALELJ010000201.1 GCA_937902445.1 uncultured Treponema sp.
ATGGATCTTAGCGACCTGAACAATCCTTTCATGAAAAAAATGCTTGTTACTGCAAGCGGAACATACAACCACTCCCTCATGGTGGCTTCCCTGGCGGAGGCTGCATGCAACGAAGTCGGTGCCAATCCTCTTCTTGCCCGTGTAGGAGCCTACTACCACGACATTGGAAAAATGGACAACCCTGAATACTTTGTAGAAAACCAGGGCGGCGGAGAAAACATCCACAAGGAAATCAATCCATCACTTTCTGCAAGTGTCATCAGGACCCACGTCAAACGCGGAATTGAAAAGGCACATTCCCTCAGGCTTCCAAGTTCCATCGTGGACATCATCTCCGAGCATCACGGAAACCAGATCATCGCATACTTCTACAACGAAGCCCAGAAAATTAATCCTGACGTTTCACCGGAAGATTTTTCATACACTGGAAATCCTCCGTCAACAAAGGAAAGCGCTGTTGTCATGCTTGCCGACACAGTAGAGGCTGCCTGCCGTACTCTCGAAAAACCATCGGTTCCACGTCTGGAGAAATTCATAACGACTCTTGTCAATTCAAAGATTGAACAGAAGCAGCTTGAAAACTGCAATCTTTCTTTCAGCGACATTACGAAAATAAAGGCAGCCTTCGTTCAGATTCTTGCAGGCTACTATCACAGCCGTACAAAGTATCCTGACCAGAAGGATCCTGACGGCGGACAGCAGCAGTCGGCCCCGGTTGAAAATACAGCGGCTTCAGGTGACGACCACGGGCAGGAGGCTGTTCAGCAGAATGTGACGGCCCCATCCCAGGAAGATAAAGGCGAGCCAAAGAAAACTCCTGCAAAAACTGCTGAGAAAAAATCCCTCAAGGAGAAGGCTGAAAAGGTCGCAAGATCCGCAGGTGAGAAAAAGGGGAAGGCTGAATGAACCAGATTTTTGTAAGCTGTGAGGAAGGCCTTGAGGAACCAGTCTGGCTTTCCAGAATTGAGGAATTTGCCGGAAAAGTTCTTGAGGCCGCAGGCTACGACGGAGAGGAGATTTCAATCCTTTTCTGCGGTGATCCGATGATAAAGGAACTCAACTCAAACTACAGGAACATTGATGCTCCGACAGATGTACTGAGTTTTGAAAATGGCGAAGAATACACCGATGAGGAAGGCAAGGTCTGGTTTCAGGCCGGCGACATTGCCATCAGTGTTGACACCCTGCCAAAAAATGCTGAATACTTTGAAGTATCACAGAATGAAGAATTGAAAAGACTGATAATACACGGCATTTTGCATCTCAATGGATATGACCATGGAGAAGAGCATGTTGAAAAAGGTGTTGAGCCAAAGTGCGAGATGCTTGTCATTCAGAAAAATTTAATGGAAAAATTTGAAACCTATGAGCTTATTTAAATTTGGAAAAAACAAAAAGACAAAAAAAGAAAACCAGACTCAGGAAGAAGTCCAACAGGAGATACTTGCTGAGGAAAAAAATGACATGATCCAGGGTGTCGAGGAACTTTCTGCAACGACCGTAAAGGAAGTTATGGTTCCACGCATCGACGTTGATTTCATTCCCCTTGAAACTGCGGAAGAGGAACTGCTGCAGAAAATTTCTGAAAGCGGACATTCGCGCATTCCTGTCTACGAGGGAAGCATTGATAACGTAGTCGGCATCCTTTACGTAAAGGACCTTATAAAAATTCTTGCATCAAAGCAGGCCGTTGACCTTGAGAAAATAATCCGCAAGCCTTATTTTGTTCCGGAAAGCAAGCACATCGACAGTCTTCTGCGTGAATTTAAAAGGCGTCATGTTCACATTGCGGTTGCCATCGACGAGTATGGTGGAATAAGCGGCATTGTCTGCATGGAAGATATTATAGAAGAAATCGTCGGTGACATTCAGGATGAATTCGATCACGAAAGGGAAGACATCATTGCCCTTGCCGACAACGTATGGATCTGTGATGCGCGCGTTGACCTGGACAGCCTCAACGAGGAGATTTCCTCAAGCTTTCCAACGGAAGAATTTGATACCCTTGGCGGTTTCGTCTTTGATCTTTTTGGTAAGATTCCGGTCAAGTTTGAAAAGATTTCATGGAACAGCTATGATTTCATAGTTCAGGAAATGGAAGGCCATAAAGTCAACACGATAAAAGTGATATATAAAAACAATTCCTAGGTGCCGTTTCTCCAGCAGGGGACCGTTCATCTGGAACTGAATTATAGGGTGGGGAAAATGAAAAAAATTACATCTCTTATCATAGCCGGAACTCTGGCAGCTGCCTTGTCTGCCCAGGGACGTGGTTCAGGCCGTACAGCCATCGAGTTGTTTGCCGACGGCCAGGAACTCCAGGCCCACAAGCAGTGGTTTGATGCCATGGATCTTTACCAGGAAGCCCTTTCCATGAATCCCCAGTATGGCGACGCATGGTACAGCATGGCTTTGTGTTCCTATGCTCTTGGCAGCTATGACCTTTGCGTTCAGTATGCGGACAACGCTGCAAAGTATGAGCGCAATCTCAGTGACATCCAGAACCTTAAGGGAATGGCCCTTATCTCCCTTGGAAAAATCAATGAGGCAAAAGATGTTTTCACTGCCGTCCTGAAAAAATATCCAAACAACATAGATGCCCGTTTTGGCCTTGCAGAACTTGATCTTCTTGACGGAAGAATAAGCGTTGCCGAGGGAAGGTATCTTGATGCCCTTAAGCGTGACAGCCAGAACAGAAAGGCTTTGCTTTCCCTTGCCCTCGTCAGCTCTGAGATGGGAAAAAATGAGGCCTCCGAACAGTATGTGAAGCAGGCTCTCTCATACTACAGCGGAGAAGCGGAAGTCCATTACATGGCTTCATATCTGGCCGCAAAAAACGGTGACTACAAGGTTGCGGAACAGAGGGCAAGAAGCGCGGTTCAGATCAACGGAGACCTGGACAAAGCCTATTCACTTCTTGCACAGATTCTTTTTGCCCAGAAACGCTATGATGAAGTAATCGATATCTGTGATTTCAGAATCGGAAGGAAAAGAGACTGCGTTGGCGCCTGGTATCTCAAGGGATTGTCCCAGCAGAAACTTGAACGTTACTACGATGCCATCGATACATACCAGACTGGTCTTACAATCAATCCACAGGATGAGGTCATGCGCAATGTCCTTGAGCTTCTCGTTGGCCAGGTTCTCACAGTCGAAGATCCAAGAAGAAATTCATGGGCTGAATACCACTCAAAAAAGGCGGCAGAATTCGGCCGTAATTTCGATGGAATTTCGGAACGCTATGAATACCAGAGGGCTCTTTCAGTTGCTCCTCTCAATGCTTCCATCAGACAGTCCTTTGCCGACATGCTTGAACGTGACGGCCTTTACGAACTTTACCTGCAGCAGCTTAAGTTCATCCGGGACAATGCGGAAGTCCTCGACAATGGACCTTCCCTTCAGCGTGATGAGAATTCACCTTCCAAAAAGAGAAGCCGTGAGCAGATTAAAAACGACGATGCCATTGAAAACTATGAAAGCATCATGAGAAACAATATTTCAGCAAGATGGAAGATTGATCCTTTCTATCTGGATAAGACAAGATGGAATATCGGCATCTATTACACAAAGAAGCCGGTTCAGCTTTTTCATGCTGATCTTGAGGAAATAAGTGCACTTGCCGCACGCACTGCATTCAGCGGAGTTCCGTCGACTGCTGTTGATGTTGAGACAAATCCGGTTTCAAGCTACGGTGAGGCATTCCGTCTGGCACGCACTCAGGGACGCGACTATTTTGTAATAATGACGGCTGAGGAAACAGAGCGCACTTATTCAATCGATGCGACTATTTATTCCGCAAGAACCGGAACAAAAACTTCGGAGATTCATGTCTACCGTACTGGAAACGACTGCATGGCAAAATCGCTCCAGAGGTTCCGTGCAGGTGTCCTTGATATTCTTCCAATCCGCGGAAAAGTTTTGCAGAATGTCCAGGGAACACTTTTGCTTGACCTTGGTAAAAATGACGGCATTTCAGTTGATGCTGAATTCAACATCATCCGCAAGGGTGGAATCGAGACTAACGATGAAGGACCTGGCATCAAGTACAATAAAAAAGATCTTCTTGGTACCGTAAAGGTCACCGCCTGCGATGAGGAAATCTCAGAAGGTAAATATAAAAAGAATGGATTCTATGACACTCTCAATGTTGGCGATGAAATCATTCTTGTGAAAAACAAGGATGGTGACAAAAAGGACAAGGATGGCAATGCTGCCACCGACAGCCGTCCTGCCGCCGATGCTGACGGAAAGGCCGCCACTGAAGCTGCTGCCGCCGCAGAGAAGGAAGCAATTAAGGAATCTTTGAAGCCTGTGAGCCGTGAAAATGATCTGATCCATCTTATACGTGAGATTCTGTAGGACGGGTGGATGATGAGAGCCATCACTGCATACGGTGGTTTCAATTCTTCGACTCCGCTCAGGGATCCTATGCAGCAGGACCGGTGAGCGTAGTCGAACCGTCGAAGTTAGTCTGCTGACGGTCCAGTTTCTTTTTCCCGTTGAATTCTCTAAAAAAAATCATTATATTCTATCTATACTTTTTGTATTAAATTCCATTTGGAGGATTTTTTATATGATCAAGACAGTAAAAGATGTTGATCTTAAGGGCAAGCGCATCATCATGCGCGTAGACTTCAATGTTCCTATGAAGGACGGAGTAGTTCAGGATGATACACGTATCATGGCTGCTCTCCCAACAATCAAGTACATTCTTGAACAGAGCCCACGTTCTCTCGTTCTCATGAGCCACCTTGGCGATCCAAAAAAGGATGTTAAGAAGGCAGCTGAAAAGGCAGCAAAGGCTGGAAAGGAATGGACAGATGCAGATGCAGAAAAGTTCATCAACGGCAAGAACCGCATGGCTCCAGTTGTAAAATATTTCTCTGAAAAGCTCGGAAAGGAAGTTACATTCCTCGCTGATGCTCTCGGACAGAAGGCAGCAATCGACGCTCTTCCAGAGGGTGGAGTTGCAATGCTCGAAAACACACGCTTCCACAAGGAAGAAACATCTAAGGATGCTGCAGAACGTGATGTAATGGCAAAGGAACTTGCTTCTTACGGTGACATCTTTGTTAACGATGCATTCGGAACAGCACACCGCGACCAGGCTTCTACAGCTTCTATCGCAAAGTTCATGCCAGTTGAATCAGTTGGTGGATTCTTGATGGAAAAGGAAGTTAAGTACATCCAGCCAATGGTAACAAACCCAGAAAAGCCAATGACAGCAATCATCGGTGGTGCAAAGGTTTCTTCAAAGATCGCAGTTCTCGAAAGCCTCATGAAGAATGCTTCTACACTCATCGTTGGTGGTGGTATGGCATACACATTCCTCAAGGCACAGGGACACGAAGTAGGTAAGTCACTTGTTGAAGACGACTTCCTCGGAACAGCAAAGGACCTTCTTGCTAAGGCTGCTGAAAAGGGTGTTAAGATCCTTCTTCCAGTTGACCATGTTGGTGCTGCAGAATTCGCAGACAAGGATCCAGTTGCAGTAGATGCAGTTGATCTCCCAGCAGATCTCATGGGTCTTGATGTTGGTCCTAAGACAGTTGAACTCTACAAGGATGCTATCCTTGCTTCTAAGTCTATCGTATGGAACGGACCTGTTGGAGTATTCGAATTCGAAAACTTCGCAAAAGGTACAGAATCAGTTGCTCGCCTCGTAGCAGAAGCTACTGGTAAAGGGGCTATGACTGTAGTTGG
>CALELJ010000202.1 GCA_937902445.1 uncultured Treponema sp.
AGAGGACTCCGAGAGGGTTGTGCTTGACACAACATCCGAGTTAAGGCTCATTTTTGCCGTTGTTATTTTTTTTAGAATTTTTATAATTTTTGCGACAGAATGAAGGATTTCCCGATAACAATCCGCCTGTTCTCAAGGCTTTGCTCCGTTTCGGAAAATAAAAGAACCCTGGAAATGATGCGCAAGGGTGAGTGCGATATCGTTATTGGCACACATAAACTTTTATCAAATAAGAAACACCAAATGCAGTTTCTAAAGTGACTGATTTGTAATATAAATCTGTGTAGGAAATACAATATGTTGTGATAAAAAAGAAAACAATCCCAAAGAATATACTGATTGGCAAAACAACATTATGATATTTAAATTTAATGAATTTAGATAAAACTAAAATCATAATTGGTGGCAAGAATTGTCCACCAAAATAACTAACTTTTGTAGAAATAAGAGCTTCATCAACGTTTCTACTGATTGCAATAAATAAATATCCCATAGTGGAGATAGCTAAAATAAGATACATTGCAACATATAAAGATGATTGATACTTCTTCTTATTAATCAAGAATAAGGTGAGCAAAACAACTATATAAATCAAACAAAATGAATAATATATAATTCCCATAAACAACTATTATTAAAGCAAACTTCTAAATTTTAGTAAAAGAAAAAATGACATTTATTAATGTATCTATAGTATTATTTTCTTTTTTTGCAAAGCTTTATTAAAAAAAAACGGCTCACAGCATTAAGCATGTGAGCCGCTTTTCTATACTAGAAAAAACTATTTCTGCAAGCGAGATGCTATCTCGTCAATGTATTCCCAGCTGTTTACAATCTTTTTAGCTTCTGGAGTTGCAAGTCTTGCAAGGTCTCCAGTCATAATGCCGTCTTCGATTGTGCTCAATGTAGCCTTTTCAAGTTTCTTTGCAAACTCAACGAGTTCTGGTGTTCCGTCAAGCTCACCACGCTTTGCAAGTGCTCCTGTCCAAGCGAAGATAGTAGCAACAGGGTTTGTAGATGTCTTTTCGCCCTTGAGGTAGCGGTAGTAGTGCTTCTGGACTGTACCGTGGCTTGCCTCGTATTCAAAGTTTCCGTCTGGGCTTACGAGAACAGAAGTCATCATTGCAAGGGAACCGCATGCAGATGCAATCATGTCGCTCATAACGTCACCGTCATAGTTCTTGCATGCCCAGAGGATTCCGCCTTCGTGCTTCATGATGCGTGCAACACAGTCGTCGATGAGTGTGTAGAAATATTCGATTCCTGCGGCTTCAAACTTAGCCTTGAATTCTTCGTCAAAAATCTTCTGGAAGATTGCCTTGAAGTTTCCGTCGTAAGTCTTAGAGATTGTATCTTTTGTTCCGAGCCATACGCTGATTTTCTGGTCCAATGCGTAGTTGAAACAGCAGCGTGCAAAGCTTTCGATAGACTTGTCCATGTTGTGAATTCCCTGGAGGATTCCAGGTCCCTTCATCATCTGGATTGTCTTGCGGATTTCTGTTCCGTCTTCACCTGTAAAAACAAGCTCTGCCTTTCCTGCACCTGGTACCTTGATCTCGCAGTTCTTGTATACATCACCGTAAGCATGACGTCCAAGAACGATTGGTTTCTTCCAGCTTGTAACACAGCACTGGATATTGTTTACGAAAATTGGTGCGCGGAAAACTGTTCCGTCAAGTTCCTCACGGATGATTCCGTTTGGTGAGCGTGTAAGCTGCTTGAGGTTGTATTCCTTTACGCGTGCTTCGTTTGATGTGATTGTTGCGCATTTAACACCGACATGAAGTCTCTTGATTGCTTCTGCCGCAGCGTATGTAATTTTGTCATCACTGTCATCACGGCTCTTGAGTCCAAGATCGTAGTATTCTGTCTTAAGGTCAATGAATGGTTCAAGAAGCTTTTCCTTGATTACGGCCCAAAGAACGCGTGTCATTTCATCGCCGTCAAGTTCAGCGATTGCATTTTTCATCTGAATTTTTGCCATGGTATTTACTCCGGAATTATAGGTTTCAAACGGTGCTATTCTACAGAAAATCAGCAATATAGGCAAATTGAATTTTTCTTCTTTTTATAGGTATAATTCCCACCAAGGAGTTTTTTTATGAAAACATTACTTAAATCATTTGTTATCGCATCGGCAGTATTCATGCTTGGTGCATCTTTCGTTTCCTGCTCAAAGAAGGCTGATGAAAAAAAGGCAGCCGCTTCCTACAAGGTTGCAATGATCACAGACTCTGGAGATATTACAGACGAATCATTCAACCAGACAACATACGAAGCAGGTAAGGCTTTCTGTGAAGCAAACGGACTTCAGTACAAGTACTACAAGCCAGCTGGAGACAGCGACTCTGACCGTATTGCCGCAGCTGAACAGGCTATTGCAGAAGGCGCAAACCTTCTTCTTTGCCCGGGCTTCCTCTTTGGTGGTACAGTTGTTGAAATTTCTGCCACATATCCAGATGTAAAGATTGTTGCCCTTGACCTTTCTGCAGGTGACATTCTTTCCGCCGCTGTTTCTGACTACACATGGGATCCTTCTCAGTACAATGTTAAGGAACACTATCACTCGGAAAATGTTTACTGCGCAATCTACAAGGAAGAACTTTCAGGATATCTTGCAGGTTATGCTGCAGTTAAGATGGGATTCCGTCATCTTGGATTCCTCGGTGGTATGGCAGTTCCGGCTGTAGTGCGCTATGGATACGGATATGTTCAGGGAATCAACGACGCTGCAAAGGAAATCAATGTGGCAAAGGATATCGTTGTTGAATATGTTTACGGAAACCAGTTCTACGGAGATGCTGACATCACAGCATACATGGACACATGGGCTGCAAAGAAGGTTGAAGTTGTATTCGCATGTGGTGGCGGAATCTGGACAAGTGCTGCTGAAGTTGCAAAGAAAAACGGAAACATGAAGCTTATCGGTGTTGACGTTGACCAGAAGAACACAATCGATTCTTACGGTGCAGGAATGACAGTTACTTCTGCAATGAAGGGTCTTGCCGCAACAGTTAAGTCTGTTCTCACAGAGACAATCCTCAAGAACAACTGGGCTGCATTCTCAGGAAAGATTGAGACTCTCGGTCTTGTTTCTGAAAATCCTGTTGAAAACTATGTTGCTCTTGCTCCATCAACAGTATGGACAGATTCTTTCAAGGAAGCAGATTACCTTTCTCTCGTAAAGAAGATGTACAGTGGAGAAATCAAGGTTTCAAACGACATCGCAAAGGAACCTGCAGCAGATGTTAAGGTTAACTATTACGGAAACATCAAATAATTAATATTTCGATTTTCAATTGAAATGAATCCGACTGGCGGAAACAAAAAGACTGCCGGCCGGATTTTTGTTTTTAAATTCAATTTATGCTACAATTCTATTTATGGATGAATATGTAGTAGAAATGCTCGGAATCACAAAAAGATTCCCTGGAATCGTTGCCAATGACAATGTAACGGTTCAGCTCAAGAAGGGAGAAATCCATGCGCTCCTGGGAGAAAACGGAGCCGGAAAATCAACCCTTATGAGCATTCTTTTTGGTCTTTATCAATGTGATGAAGGAAAAATTCTCAAGGATGGCAAGGAAGTAAAGATAGGTAATCCAAATGATGCCAACGCCCTTGGAATTGGAATGGTCCATCAGCACTTCAAGCTTGTTGAATGTTTTTCTGTTCTGGACAACATCATCCTTGGTGTTGAAGATACAAAGCATGGACTTCTTTCCAAAGACAAAGCCAGAAAAAAAGTCATGGAATTGTCTGAGAAATACAATCTTCAGATCGAACCAGATTCCCTTGTCTCTGACATTACTGTCGGCATGCAGCAACGTACTGAAATCCTCAAGATGCTTTACCGTGACAACGACATACTCATTTTTGACGAACCTACTGCCGTCCTTACGCCGCAGGAAATTTCAGAGTTGATGAAGATCATGAAAAGTCTTGCGGCTGAAGGTAAGAGCATTCTGTTCATCACCCATAAATTGAATGAAATCATGGAGACTGCCGACAGGTGTTCCGTTTTGCGTAAAGGCAAGTACATCGGAACCGTGAATATCTGTGAAACCAATGCGGAAGAACTTTCCCAGATGATGGTAGGCCGTCCTGTAAGCTTCAAGATCGACAAGGCGGAATCAAAACCTGGCGATACTGTTCTTGATGTAAAGAATCTTTGCGTTGCCGGAAGAAACAAAAACAAGGATTCCGTTCACGACGTTTCCTTTGCGGTCAGATCAGGCGAAATTGTCTGCGTGGCCGGAATCGACGGTAACGGACAGAGCGAGCTGGTTCAGGCAATTTCAGGACTCATTTCTTCTAAAAGCGGAACCATCAATCTGTGCGGAAAAGACATTACGAAGGCAACTGTAAGGGAGCGATCACTTTCGGGCATGTGCCACATTCCGGAGGACCGCCACAAGCACGGACTTGTCCTTGACTATCCGCTGGACTACAACATGGTCCTGCAGCGCTATTTTGAGGATGAGTTTACAAACAAAGCCGGATTCCTCAGGAAGGACAGCATAAGAAAATATTCCGACAGGCTCATTGAGGAATATGATGTCCGTTCGGGGCAGGGATCAGCTACCATTGCCCGTTCAATGTCTGGTGGAAACCAGCAGAAGGCAATCATTGCAAGGGAAGTTGATAAAAATCCGGAACTACTCATTGCCGTTCAGCCGACCCGTGGACTTGATGTTGGAGCAATCGAATACATTCATAAAAAACTTGTCGAGCAGCGGGACAAAGGGAAAGCTGTTCTTCTCGTCAGTCTTGAATTAAGCGAGGTCATGAACCTTAGTGACAGAATTCTCGTAATTCATGAAGGCAAGATTGTCGGTGAGTTCAAGGCATCGGAGATTCAGGTAGAGGAACTTGGACTTTACATGGCCGGTGCAAAATCAGGTAACAGGTGATGCATATGCGCGACGATATGAAAAATATTTTAAGGAAACCTGGAGTTCAGGCTGTAGTATCTTCACTGGTCTGCATTGTTGTCGGACTTCTGATTGGCTTTGTCGTTCTGGCGGCGATAAACCTGCAGGGAGCTCCAAAGGCATTTTCTTCAATAATAAAAGGCTGCTTCTGGTTCCCTAATCCAGTGATGGTAAAAAGGGCAATGGCCTCGACGTTCGTTAAGACCGCACCTCTTTTGATGTGTTCTCTTTCAGTTCTTTTTGCATACAAGACAGGTCTGTTCAACATCGGTGCCTGCGGTCAGTATACCGCCGGTGCCTGTGCCTCTCTTTTCTTTGCATTGAAACTTGGATGCCCATGGTATGTCTGTATGTTCATGGCAGTGGCTGCAGGTGCCGTACTTGGTTCAATCTGCGGCTTTCTGAAGGCAAAGTTCAATGTCAATGAAGTAATTTCCTGCATCATGCTCAACTGGATCGCCTTGTATTCGACAAACTCGATTCTTCTTTCCGTAAAGGAACCGACATCGCCATATACCTTTGCACTTGCATCGAAAGCAAAGTCCGCATTGATTCCTTCACTTGGAATGGGAAAACTTTTTGGAAACAACAAGTACCTTACGATTGCGGTTTTCTTCAGCATCATAATGGCAATTCTTGTTTTTATAATTCTGGACAAGACAAAGTTTGGCTATGAACTAAAGGCAACGGGCCTCAACAAGAATGCCGCAAGATATGCCGGAATGAATGAAACAAGAAACGTGGTGCTCACGATGGCTATCGCAGGCGGCCTTGCCGGTATGGGAGCATCCTTCTTCTTCCAGAGCGGAATAGAGCAGTGGAGCACTTCAATGGCAAATCTCCCCGCCATGGGATTCAACGGACTTGCGGCAGCTTTCCTTGGTGGCCTCAATCCTATTGGTTCCATCTTTGCATCCCTTTTCATACAGCACATAACGGAAGGCGGTGCACTTGTTGACAAGTCTGTATATTCACCTCAGATCGCAGATTTCATTTCTTCGATCATAATCTACCTTTGCGGATTCGCCATGTTCATCAAATATATTCTTGCAAAGATTTCTTCAAGAAAAACAGAAGGAGGTAACTGATGCTTCTTTTATTGTATACACTTACGTTTGCTTCCGTGCTCATGCTGGTTGCCCTTGGCGGATGTTTCTCAGAACACTCAGGTGTCATAAACATCGGACTTGAGGGAATCATGGTTGCCGGTGCCTTGGGAGGAGCCTTTGCCTTGAGTTCAGTGTCTCCTGAATTTCCAGTATTTGCCGCCGTTCTATATGTTGCCATTTCAAGCATTCTTTTTGGAACTGTGTACTCCCTTATGCTTGCCGTCGCAGCAGTAAACTACAATGCCGACCAGACCCTCGTCGGAACTGCCATGAATCTTCTGGCCACTGCCCTTGCCTGTATCATCGTCAGAACTGTGAACATGTCATCAGATCCTGATAACGTTACGACCACGATAAAATTCATTCAGCAGAAAGAATTGATGTCAATTTCCATCTTCGGTTTTGAACTCAGCTGGTTTGTAATTATCGCTGCATTGCTTCTGGCACTGTCATATGTTCTTTTGTATAAGACAAAGTTTGGCTTGAGACTTATGGCCTGCGGTGAACATCCACAGGCTGCTGATTCAGTCGGAATCAATGTTTACAAAATGCGATATGCCGGAGTATTGATTTCCGGTGGACTCGGTGGCCTTGGTGGTATCGCCTACATCACGTCAGGAGTAAGCCAGTGGAAGTTTGAAAATGGAGTTGCAGGTTTTGGATTTCTTTCCCTTGCGGTCTTGATTTTCGGTCAGTGGAAGCCCGTAAAAATTGCCCTTGCAGCTCTTCTTTTCGGTTTTTTCAGGGCCCTTTCGAACGTGTATTCAGGTTATGGCTTTCTCCAGGAACTTCATCTTCCCGGAACTTTCTACAACATGCTGCCTTACATCATTTCACTTGTAGTCCTTGTGTTTACTTCAAAGAAGTCCCATGCTCCAAAGGCGGAAGGAATTCCTTACGACAAGGGAATGAGGTGATAAAATTAAGGCTATGCACTGAAAAAATAAGGACCCCTTCGACGTTGCTCAGGGGTCCTAAATTTATAGGATCGGTGAGTGGAGCGTAAGCGAAATCGAATCGTCCTGTGTACGACCTTCGACAGGTTCAGAAATCACTCAGGGGCCCTTTTTTCTTATTTAAGGCATGAATTGCCGTTGTAATCCAGGTCCGTAAGGATTTCGTTGTGGTCTTCAAAAACAGCTACAGTGTGTTCTTCGTGGCAGCTCCATGAACCGTCTGCCGTAACAACAGTCCATTCACTTCCGTCTTCAATCTCAACGTCAGCAGTACCTTCGTTGATCATCGGTTCGATGGCAAGAACCATTCCTGCCTGAATGCGTGGATTTGGTCCGGAAGAAGGGCAGTTAGGGATGCTTGGATCTTCATGGACTCCAAGACCAACGCCGTGACCGCAGTAGTCATACACTACGCCGTAGTGGTTTTCTTCTGCGCATATTTTATAGACTGCGTTTGAAATGTCGCTTATTCTGTTTCCTTTCTGACATGCGTTGATTCCTGCCATGAGACTTTCCCTTGTGATGCGGCAAAGTTTCTGGTGTGCAGGCTTTACGTTTCCTACAAGAACAGTGTGGGTGCTGTCGGAAATGAAGCCGTTGAGGTTGATTCCGATGTCAAGGGAAACAATGTCACCGTCCTTTACGATTTTTTTTCTGGACGGAACTCCGTGGATGACCTGGTTGTTGATGCTGATGCAGGCACATCCCGGAAAGTTTTCTTCATACCATGCCGGTACTCCACCAAACTTGCGGACGAATTCACAGCACCAGTCGTCGATTTCCTTTGTGCTGATGCCAGGTTTTACACGTGGAATTATTTCGTTGAAAAGATCTGCAAGAAGATGGCAGCTCTTTCTGATTCCGTTAATCTGATCTTC
>CALELJ010000203.1 GCA_937902445.1 uncultured Treponema sp.
ACCTGCCTGGATGTCATAACCAAGGATCATGCACTGAACTTCATCGCCTTCCTTAACCATGTCAGATGGCTTGGAAATCTTCTTTGTCCAGCTGAATTCAGAAATGTGTGCAAGACCTTCGATACCTTCTTCGAGTTCGATGAATGCACCGAATTCTGTAAGCTTTGTAACCTTTCCGCCTACGATATCATTAACATGGTACTTCTCTTCGAAGTGTACCCATGGATCTTCAGCAAAATGCTTGAGAGAGAGGTTGATTCTCTTTCCCTCTGGATCAAGACGGATAACCTTGAGTTCGATTTCCTGTCCCTTCTTAACGAAGTCCTTAGGACGTGTAACGTGACCCCAAGACATGTCATTGATGTGGAGAAGTCCGTCAAAACCACCAAGATCGATGAATGCACCGAAGCTTGTGAATGACTTAACGGCACCCTTTACAGAGTCACCGATCTTTACTGTTTCAAAGAACTTGTCGCGGTTTACGTTGATCTGTTCTTCAAGATACTTGCGGCGGTTTACAACTACGTTGCGCTTGCCGTTCTGGCTGTAGAGGCGAACAACATAGAACTTTGACTTAACGCCAACAAGCTTGTCTTCCTTCTCTACTTTCTGTGCGTCAGCCTGGCTGATTGGAAGGAATGCGCTGATTCCACCGCCAAGGTTAACCATATATCCACCCTTTGTAACAGAAGAAATTGTTCCGTCTACAGGTGTGTTCTTTTCTGCAGCTACCTTGAATTCTTCCCAAAGGCGCTTTTCATCTGCCTTCTGCTTAGAAACTACAGGGCCATTCTTTCCGAACTGGCTTACGAGGTAAACTGTGATTTCTTCGCCAACTTTTGGCAATTCACCGGCAAATTCAGTTACAGGAATCTTTCCTTCTGACTTGCAGTTTACGTCTACAAATACTGTGTCGTCTGTTACCTGAACAACGATACCAGTTACATTAGCACCGTCTTCAACCGGCTCCATTTTGTTAATAGATGCTTCTAATTGTGTGTAAATGCTCTCTGAGCCCTGAGATACATTCTTTTCCACTTCCTTTTCCATAGCAAACCCTTTAGATTTAATTTTGTTGATAATTATCGCACAAACATCATTAATGGTCAAGTCAGATGTATCGATATACTGCGCATCCTCTGCCCTTTTCAAGGAACCTTCCGCCTTGTTGCGGTCCTGTTCATCGCGCTTGATTATGGCAGCCTTGACCTCTTCCAGCGTAAGCCCCGACACACCCTGGTCAAAACGACGCTGGGCCTGAACGTCTATGCTGGCATCAAGATAGAATTTGAATTCCGCCTTAGGGAACACAACTGTAGTCATGTCGCGTCCTTCACAGATTATGCTCAGGGATTTGACAATTTCCCTCATTCTGTCATTTACCAGATGACGGAGGGGAACGATCGAAGAAACCTTTGAAACATTGGCATCGACCTTGTCCTGATGGAGAAGATCATCAACGTCTTTTCCATTCAAAAAAAGATGGGAATTCACATAGTCAAGCTTCTGCTTTCCGGCAAACTCCATCATGGAATCAGTATCATCAATATTGATTCCGCCATCAAGGGCAGCAAGAGTGAGGGCACGGTAAAAACTACCGCTGTTCAAGAATGTAAGGCCAAGTTCCTGTGCAACCTTATGGGCAACTGTACTTTTTCCTGTTCCGGCAGGTCCGTCAATAGCAACAACCATTTATTTATCTCCAACTAATTTTTGCAAAGTCTGAGCAAGGCCTTGACCTCATCCTGTGTAAGTTCGCGGAACTGACCATACTGCAGTTCTCCGACACCTACACAACCGATTCTTATTCGCATAAGGCTTTTTATTCCAATGTCATGGCTTTCAAAAACACGGCGAATCTCACGGTTCTTTCCTTCCGCAAGAACGATCCTCATTCTGTGGGAATTAAGTTCACGGGCATCAAGACACCTGTAAAAGACACCATCAATCCTCACACCCTTCATAAACTCGTCGGCAAGGTCACGTGGCATCGCGGTGCTTGTATCTACTATATATTCCTTTTCAAGTTCAGCACTTGGATGTGAAAGCTTTGCGGCAAAATCACCATCATTGGTATAGATGATGAGACCGCTTGAGAACATATCAAGACGTCCCACATTAAAAAGACGCTCGCTGTAAGTTTCCTTGAGCAGATCAAGGGCTATCTGGCGCCCTTTTTCATCAGCCGAAGAGCAGACATAACCTGCAGGCTTGTTGAGAAGAATATAACGTTTTGTTTCCTCAAGAGATATTTCATTTCCGTCCACACAGACCGTATCCCTGGAAGAAACCTTTGTACCCAAGGTAGTAACAAGCTCTCCATTGACGGTCACACGACCACTGGTGATGATTTCCTCGCTGGCACGGCGGCTGGCAACACCACAGCGGGCCATGTACTGCTGAAGGCGCATCTCCTCTTTCTGATTGTTTTCGTTATTTTGCAAGTTTCAGGAACCTCTCGTTTTCATTGTCATCAAGTTTTGGCAGATCCTCAATAGACTGGAGATGG
>CALELJ010000204.1 GCA_937902445.1 uncultured Treponema sp.
CGTCGACGGTCCGGCTTTCTATGTCTGCATCGATTTTCCAGACGGAATCAAGAAGCTGCTCCCGGGACATGACGTTTCCACGGTTTTTGAGAAGAAGTGAAAGCAGGTCGAATTCCTTGACTGTAAGAAAAACCTGATTGCCTTTGACATAAACGGAATGCTTTGCAGGATCTACCTTCAGGTCTTCTGCTTCAAGGATTTCAGAAGTTTCTTCTGTCTGCTCATATCTTCTGAGTACTGCCTTTATTCTTGAAATCAAAGTCATCATTCCAAATGGCTTCGTCACGTAGTCATCAGCGCCTGCATCAAGTCCTGTCACAACGTCGAATTCCGTATCCTTTGCTGTCAGCATGATCACGGGAATTGACTTGAACTGTGGAGACTGCCTGAGTTTTTTCAGGATGGAAATTCCGTCTTCTTCCGGCAGCATTATATCCAATAGAAGAAGTCCTGGAATTGATTTTGAAACTGCACCATTCAGTGTTTTCCAAAAATCAGAAGGCCTTTCAAAACCAGCGCATTCATAGCCCTGGCTTTGCAATGTGTAAACAATGAGCTTCCTGATGTTTTCATCGTCTTCAAGAATGTAAATCATACATATAGTTATAGATGATGGCAAAAAAAAATCAATTATAGAAATGTAAAATTCAGGTAAAAAAAATGGATGGGGTCATCAAACAATGAAGACGGAACATTTTCTTCAGTTTTTACATAAACTTAACATAATCTTCCTGATAGTTTAACACTTCCTGTGTAGATTGTTGCCATCTTAATTATCAAGGAGATTTCCTATATGAAACTTACATTAAAAAAAATTGCATCAATTGCATTTGCCATTGCTGCCACATCAACCGTTTTTGCGGCCCAGAAATTCAACAGCAAAAAGTCAATTTCCGTCATGAGCCGTGAAGATGGAAGCGGAACTCGTGGAGCATTTATTGAGCTTTTTGGAGTTGAACAGAAGAACTCAAGCGGAAAGAAAATCGACTATACAACTGATGAGGCGGCAATTACAAATTCGACTTCCGTAATGCTCACCAGTGTTGCCGGCGATGCAAGTGCCATCGGTTATGTTTCCCTTGGTTCCTTAAATGATTCCGTCAAGGCCTTGAATATTGAAGGGGTACAGGCAACTGTCGCAAACATCAAGAATGGAAGTTATAGAATCAGTCGTCCATTCAACATTGCTGTAAAAGAAAATCTTTCCGCACCTGCCCAGGATTTCGTGAATTTCATTATGAGCCAGGATGGACAGAAGGTTGTTGAGAAAAACAAGTACATTGCCGTGGATTCAAAATCCTATGAAACAAACAATGCATCTGGAAAAGTTGTTGTTGCTGGTTCAAGTTCCGTGTCACCTGTGATGGAAAAATTGATTGAAGCCTATAGAAGCGTGAATCCAAAGGTAAAGATTGAACTTCAGACAAGTGATTCAACGACAGGTGTTACAAATGCTGCCGCAGGTACATGTGACATCGGAATGTCAAGCCGTGGACTTAAGGAAACAGAAAAAGCCAAAGGGCTTAAGGAAATCACAATTGCCATCGATGGAATTGCAGTTGTGGTGAACAAGGCGAATCCGATGGACAATGCCGCAATAGAAACTGTTCGTGATATTTATATGGGCAAGATCCAGAAATGGAATCAGGTGAAATAGGTGGTTTTCACCGATGGTGACGGTCAGGATTTGCAGGGGGCCGGCTGTCGCCTTTGTAGTCCCTGTCTCAAAATAGATTTTATGAAAACAAAAGAATCTTTCTTGAAAATAGTTTTTCTTCTGTGTGCTGCTTTCTCGATCCTGGCAGTGCTTTTGATCTGCTTCTTCCTCTTTGTAAACGGAATTCCAGCCATCCATAAAATTGGAAGTGTCGATTTTATCTTTGGGCAAAAATGGAAACCCGGCAATGATCTCTACGGAATTTTTTCGATGATTGTTGGCAGTCTCTATGTAACTGCAGGGGCGATTGTTTTCGGTGTTCCGGTTGGACTTATGACTGCGATTTTTTTATCAAAGTTTTGTCCTGAAAAAATTCATGGAATCCTTAAAAATGGAATCGATCTGCTTGCGGGCATTCCAAGTGTTGTCTACGGTTTTTTCGGACTTATGGTAATCGTTCCATTTGTGAGAAATGTGTTTGGCGGAAACGGAAGTTCGATTCTGAGCGCGTCTCTTCTTCTTGGAATGATGATATTGCCCACCATAATTTCAGTTTCAGAAAGCAGTCTGAATGCCGTTCCTTCTTTTTACTATGAAGGGTCAAGGGCTTTGGGGGCTACCCATGAACGGTCAGTTTTCATGGTGATGCTGCCAGCTGCAAAATCTGGAATTCTTGCAGGAGTAATTCTAGGTATTGGAAGAGCTATCGGTGAAACCATGGCGGTCATCATGGTAGCCGGCAATCAGGCGAGAATTCCGGGCTCGATATTGAAAGGAGTGAGAACCCTTACAGCAAACATCGTCATTGAAATGGGATATGCCGCAGACCTTCACAGGGAAGCCTTGATTGCCACCGGTGTCGTTCTGTTTGTTTTTATTCTTGGAATAAATCTCATGTTTAATATGGTGAAAAAGAAATGACACAAGGAGATTTTTTGATGATGAAAAACGAGTTAGGGATTGGAGCTGCGGCAAGGCCGTTGTCTGCGGCGGTTGAGCCTTGCGAGACCAGAGCTGACAATGGAGCGATAGCGGAACAGCGTAAAGCCCGGCGACAGCCAGCTGGCGCAACTTCCAGAAAATTGAAAAACATAATCGTCCGTTCAAGTGTATATTTTTGTGCCGCATTGACTTTAGGGGTTTTGATTTTCATGCTGACCTACATCCTGGTGAAAGGAATTCCGTTCCTGCGACCGTCCCTTTTTGAATGGAAATATACATCTGAAAACTGTTCGGTAGTGCCATCGCTTGTAAACACACTTTCAATGACTGTGACGGCGTTGTTGATTGCATGTCCCCTGGGAATAGGATCGGCGATTTATCTTGTCGAGTATTCCGCAAAGGAAAACCGGTTTGTAAAACTTGTAAGGCTAACTACAGAAACTTTGACAGGAATCCCTTCAATTGTTTATGGCCTTTTTGGAATGCTTCTGTTCGTTGGAACCTTTCAATGGGGATATTCTCTCATGGCCGGAAGCTGTACTGTCGCAATAATGATTCTGCCTGTGATCATGCGCACTACTGAGGAAGCCTTGTTTTCCGTGGCAGACTCTTTTAGGGAAGGAAGTTTTGGTCTTGGAGCGGGAAAGCTTCGGACTGTTTTTAGGATCGTATTGCCTGCTGCATCTCCTGGAATTTTAAGTGGTGTAATTCTTGCGACGGGACGAGTTGTCGGTGAAACTGCAGCTTTGATGTATACCGCAGGAACGGTATCCAATATTCCGTCGGGAGTGTTTGGTTCAGGAAGAACTCTGGCAATACACATGTATATTTTAAGTTCCGAAGGTCTGCATACAAATCAAGCATTTGCCACTGCGGTTGTGCTTCTTATGATGGTGATGGTTGTTAATCTGCTGGCTGAAATGCTGGCTGCGAAAATAGGAAGTAAATGATGGAAAAGATTAAAATCGAAAATATGAATCTGTTCTACGGGGATTTTCATGCCCTTAAAAATATAAATCTCGATATTGAAGCCAATAAAATCACTGCATTCATCGGACCAAGCGGATGCGGAAAATCTACTTTGCTTAAAAGCTTGAACCGCATGAATGATATGGTTGAAGGCTGCGGGATTACAGGAAGAATTTCTTTGGATGGAGAAGATATTTTCAACCGAAGAATGGATGTGAATCAACTTCGAAAAAAAGTCGGAATGGTTTTTCAGAAACCAAATCCATTCCCAATGAGCATCTATGACAACATCGCCTATGGTCCCAGGACTCACGGAATCAAAAAGAAGTCGGAGCTGGATGAAATAGTTGAACAGTCTTTGAGAAATGCGGCAATCTGGGATGAGATGAAAGACAATCTCAAGAAATCCGCATTGGCTTTAAGCGGTGGACAGCAGCAGCGTCTTTGCATCGCACGAGCCCTGGCAGTTCAGCCTGACGTTCTTTTGATGGATGAGCCAACTTCAGCACTTGATCCAATCTCAACTTCAAAAATTGAGGACTGCATCATGTGCTTGAAAGAAAAATACACAATCGTAATTGTTACCCATAACATGCAGCAGGCAGTGAGAATCAGTGACAAAACAGTTTTCTTTTTGCTTGGAGAAATAATTGAATCCGGAAATACGGAAGAGATTTTCAGCATGCCGAAAAATCAGAAAACTGAAGACTACATTACAGGGAGATTTGGTTGATATGCGTGAAAAGTATGAACAGGAATTGCGCCAATTGAATACTTCAATCATCAGCATGGGCAAAATGATTGAGGTAGCCATAGAAAGTACAATTCTGGCCTTGATGGCCCATGATGTGGAAGCCGCGGATGTCATTATAAGATCCGATGATGCCATAGATGAAAAGGAGAAAGAGATTGAACAGCTTTGCATAAAAATTTTATTGCGGCAGCAACCTATGGCAGCGGATCTGAGGCTTGTTACAGCAGCCTTAAAAATGGTTACCGATATGGAGCGAATTGGAGATCATGCAGGTGATGTCGCTGATTTATTAAAGCAGATGGGAGAGGCAAGTGCTGGTGGTAACGATGTTCTTGGCGCACACATTAATTCTCAGCTGAATGAAATGGGAACTGCCATCCAGAAGATGCTGAAGGACAGTATTGAGGCCTACATAAACCGAGATGTCGACATGGCAAAAAAAGTAATTGCCAGCGATGATATGGCCGATGATTTATATCACGAAATAAAAACAGAACTAATCTGGCAGATTCAGAACAAAACGAATTATGCCGAACAGACTGCGGATTATCTTTTGATTGCTAAATATTTTGAGCGGATAGGAGACCATGCAACAAACATAGCGGAATGGGTTATCTTTGCAATGACCGGTGATTTGAAATGAGTTTAAGAAATAAGAATGTCTTGATCCTCATTGGCAGTATGGTCGTTGCAGGCATTCTCTTTTTTATGCCTTCCGGATTTGAGGGGGCTTTACAGTTTAAGGATGCGGAAAAATGTAAGGCTCTTGTTGAAGAAGTTGACGATTCAAGACTTATTAATACCGGACTTATTAGAAGTGGGCAGCAGGTCTGTACTGTTAAAATTCTTACCGGAAAATTCAAGGGACAACGTCTGGAAGGTTGGAATATGCTTGGCGGCTCATTGTCGCAGGATAAGTTGTTCAGACCAGGAGATAGGGTTCAGACTGTTATACATTACGGAACTAACGGGCAGGAAACAGAATTCTATTCTGTGAATCTGATTGACTATTACAGGTTGAATTGGGAATTGATTCTTGTGGCTGCCTTTTTGGTTTTTCTCATTGCGTTTGCCGGAACTATAGGCCTACGCTCTGTCTTCTCATTTGCAATTACGATACTTTCTCTGTGGAAAATACTTGTGCCGTTGTATCTCAAGGGAATGAATCCGATACTGACCGGAATTCTTGTTGTCGGTGCAATGACTTTTGTGATCCTTTCATTGGTGTATGGTTTTGATAGACGGCTTGCATCATCCTTTTCAGGTTCCATGCTGGGGATATTTTCTGCAGCCTTTTTGTCTTTTGTGTTTACGAAATTTTTCCACATTCATGGAGCTGTCATGGCGAATTCTGAAGGCCTGTTATATTCAGGATTCCAGGATCTGAACCTGACGCAGATTTTTATGGCTTCGGTCTTTATCGGTGCAAGCGGTTCAGTTATGGATTTAAGTGTCGACATTACAAGTGCCGTGAATGAGGTCGTAAAGACTGCGAGAGAAAAAGGAATCGCCATCAATGCCAGGGAAGCAATAGGTTCAGGTCTTGCCGTTGCCCGTGCTGCCATGGGAACAATGACAACAACACTGTTGCTTGCATATTCGGGAACCTGCATTGCTCTTCTTATGACCTTCATGGCTCAAGGGACTCCTTTATATAATATCCTGAACAACAACATCGTTTCCGCAGAAATTATAAATACAATCGCCGGTAGTTTTGGTCTGGTCATGACCGCACCGTTTACAGCCGTAATCGCCGGAACGATCATTACAAAATAGGTTTTACAAATACTTCACACAGCTTTCATCAACTTTTAACACAAATCAATTAGATTGGTCCTGTCATCTGCAATACAAGACAAAATTGAAAGTCAAATCTAAATCAGATGACGGGGATTAATATGAAAAAAATAATGGTTTTTGTTGCTGCATCACTTCTAGCTTGCAGCATGATTATGGCTCAGTCGATGAAACTTGTGAACACTTTTGGTGGTGACAGTGACAGCACAGGTGGCCCTGATTTGTTTTCCTATGACAAGCAGAAAGATGAAAATGGCAAATACAAGGATGATTACACCAACACGACTCGTGCAAGCAACAGACTTCAGCTTGATGCCAGTGACAGGAATTTTGATTCAAGAATTCGAATGGAAGTTGGAACTACAAAATTAAACGGAAAGGAAAGTACACTTCGTTTCCGCGGTTACGGACGCTTCAAACCTGTTGACCAGTTCAATTTAATCGCTGGAAATGAGTTTTTTACAAAGGTTCCGGTAAATGCTGGGTACCTTGCAGCAAGTGACGATTATCCAAAGTACGCGAGAATTCTTCAGAATGGATTTGGTGCGATAAGCAACTGGAAAATTACAGAAAACGGAAGCCTGAAAGTTAGTCTTGCCGGTGGTCTGAAAGGAACAGACAACAGCATCAGTGATAAAGACAAACGCGGTCTTGATTTTGGATTCAATATTGATTCAAAGGATTTCATGAGTCTTGGCGGTTCATTTCAGAATGTGACAGGCAATCAGCTTTCTGCAAGTGTCTTTGCCGGATTGAAGGCGGTTGAAAATTTAACCTTGAATGCAGGTTATGTCTACAATTGCAATGATACGGACTTCATTCCTAAGGCCGCAAAGAGTGCGATAAGTTTTTCAGCAGCCTATGACTTTAAGGATATGGGACTTTTCCTTGGTGTAGATGTTGTTTCAGGAATCAGCAGTGAATATCTGGAAAATGGGGATTCAAAGAAATATTTGAAGGATGATAATGACTTGATTCCATTCCAGACAAAAATCAGAATCGCCTACAAATTGGATGAATCCGTAGAAATCGGTGCGAAGGCAAAACTTGCAATGATGATTGGCGACAGTGATTCCAGAAAAACTGAAATATATCCAAATGTCTCATATAAACTTTCCAAAAATTTTGAAACGATTTCTGCTGGAGTTCGTTTTACAACCGATTCAGAAAATATTTCAAAGATTTCAATACCGTTTACATGGAAGTGTACTCTTGCTGATATCAGAAAATAAAGTATCGACGTTCCGTTTGGAAATTGATAACGAAAGAACTTAATCATAGAGGAAAACAAAATGAAGAAATTACAGAAAATCATCATGTCATCGATTTTGCTTGCCGCAACTTCTGTACTCCATGCTGCGACACCAAGCCCAAAATATGTGTTCGTATTTGTTGGAGACGGAATGAGTTATCCGCAGATTCAAAGCGCGGCTTACTACATGGGTAAAGATGCTGCAGGAATTGTCGACGTGGTAAAGAAATCGGAAAAAACAGAGGATTCTCCAGAAATGAGTGCCTTGAGTTTTTTTGACTTTCCTGTCGCAGGGGCTGCAAGCACTTATGATGCGACTTCTTTTGCTCCGGATTCCGCATCAACTGCAACTTCAATTTTTACCGGTCATAAGACCCATTCATCTTCAATCAATGTGGACATCACAAAAAAAATAAAATACCGGACGATCGCGGAACAGCTTCGCGACCAGAAGAAATGGAAGATTGGTGTAATCTCAACAGTAAATCTGAACCATGCAACACCGGCTGCTACCTATGCGCATCAGGCAAGCCGCAAATCAAATTACCTTATTGGTGAAGAACTCGTAGCCTCAAACTTTGAGTATTTCGCTGGTGGTGCCTTGATGGAACCTCAGGACAAGAAGGGTGATAAGACTTCGATTTACGATCTGGCAAAAAAAGCCGGTTACAAGGTTTGTTACGACAAGAAGTCTGCAGAGAATCTTAAAAATGGAGACAAGGCTCTTGTTGTTGCAGAGGTACTTGCAGATTCAGACTCCATGAGTTACGACAATGACCGTGCTGCTGATGAATGGTCTTTGCGTGATTATGTCCGCAAGGGTATTGAGGTTCTTGATAACAAGACAGGTTTCTTCATGATGGTCGAAGGTGGAAAAATTGACTGGGCATGTCATGCCAATGATGCCCGTTCCTCGATAGCTGATACATTGGCTTTGAGTCATGCAGTAGAAGAAGCTATAGCATTCTATAAAAAGCATCCAAAAGAGACTTTGATTCTTGTGACGGCCGACCATGAGACTGGAGGTCTTACAATCGGATATGCAGGAACAGATTACAATCTTTTCTTCCGCACGCTGGATGGTCAAAAGATTTCCTATGCAAAATATGATTCGGACTTTGTTTCCGCATATAAGAAAAACGGAACAGGTTTTGCGCAGGTTATGAAGGATGTTGAATCTTTGTTTGGCTTGAAGATGCCAGGTTCCGGCGGCTCTGATAAAAACGGCGGCCTTGTACTTACAGAATATGAACTTGGAAAAATAAAGTCCGCCTATGAAAAGACAATCAAGAATGATAAATCCCGCAATCAGATGGAATATGATATCTACGGAACTTACGAACCGCTTACCATTACAATTACTCATGTGCTCAATGCAAAGTGCGGTCTCGGATGGACAAGCAACAGCCATACAGGACTTCCTGTCCCAGTGTTTGCAATGGGTGCTGGACAATCTGAATTTGAAGGATTCTATGATAATACAGACATCTATAAAAAGATGGCAAAGCTTGTGAAGATCGTAAAAGATTAAAGGTAGACCTTAGATAATAAATTAATGTTGCCGTCTGGCTTTCCTCCTTAAGTCAGGCGGTTTTTATATGTCCGGAATTTTTGAAAAGCCCAAAAGAATTCATTTGTTATATTTTACCTGATATTAAATCACAGCTTTACGGAAAAACTTAGATATTTACTCTATAATGGAACAATGGAAAGATCCAAAGTTCACGAATCCATCCTGAATAATTCTCAAATGACATTTGCCCGTAGCGGCGGAAACGGCGGCCAGAATGTAAACAAGGTGAACACCAAGGTTCACCTTGTGCTGCCGGTGACTGCTATTGGTGGAATTACGGAAGTTGAACGGGACCGTCTTAGAGTGAAGCTTGCGTCCATATTGAATAAGGATGATTGTCTTTTCCTGGATGCAGATGATGAACGCTATCAGGAACGGAACCGGGAAATAGCACTGGCGAGACTTGAAAACCGTATTGTTCAGGCGCTTGTCATTCCAAAGAAACGAAGGCCGACTAAGCCAACCATAGCCAGCAAGGAACGAAAACTGAAACTGAAAAAAATCAGATCGGAAGTGAAGAAAAATCGACAGAAACTATGGTAGGAGAAGATCAAGACTTCTCTAAAATTACAGAATCTTTTCAATTTCAGGTAAAATAAGTTTATCAGCAGATAACCAATCCACCGAGTGTAAAGTTTCCTTATTTACCCATTTTGCGGCTTCATGTTCCAGAAGTTTTAATTCTCCAGAAACAATAGTGCAGAGGATGCAGTGCATTGTCAGATGGAATGTAGGATAGTCGTATTCTACAACGCCAAGAATTTTTTCTGCTTTAATTTCTGTGGCAAGTTCTTCACGGATTTCACGAACGATACACTGTTCTGGTGTTTCGCCTGGTTCAAGTTTTCCGCCGGGAATTTCCCATCCGCCTTTGAAGTCGCCGTAACCGCGTTGAGTTGCAAAGATTTCAGGGCGAGAAGTTTCTGGATTTCTGCGCAGGATGATTGCGCCTGAGACGGTGATGGTTTTCATATACATATCGACTTGCTTAATTTTCAGTGTATTTTATTCTATAATAATAACCCCATGGACACCATTACACAATCACAACGACATACAAACATGTCCCACATCCGAGGAAAAGATACTTCCATCGAAAAGAAGATCCGTTCTGCATTGCATAGAGCAGGTTTCCGTTTCCGTGTGTGTGACCGCCGTTATCCTGGAAGTCCAGATTTAGTCCTTCCTAGATACTATGCGGTAATTTTTGTAAACGGTTGCTTCTGGCATGCACACGAAAACTGCCAGTATTATAGAATTCCAAAATCAAATGTAGAATTCTGGCAGAAAAAGTTTACCCGCAACAAACAGCGCGACAAAGAAAACATCGCCAGATATCAGGACATGTGCTGGCGAATCTGCACCGTGTGGGAATGTGCACTCCGCGGAAAAAAATCCCGTCAGAAAATCGAAAAAATCACATCCCAAATCATCCAATGGCTCGACGAATCAGCAGACCCAGAGCTGGTGATAAGGGGATAGATTCTTGGTGGAAAAGCTATGTTTATTTTATGCATAGGTTACACCGCTTCCAAGAACTTAGCCTTAATTATATTGTCAACGATAAAAAGTATCTCCTATAGCTATGGATTGTATATGGAAAAATATATTAATTTGTTAATAAAACATCAAACAATGCATAGATACCATTTAACATTACTATGGACATGTCAGAATTAATGAGATATTTTGGATCTTAACATATGGAGAGAGGTTTTAATCATGAATACAGATACAGAAATTTCATTTTCTGATTATTACGTTGCATATTTTGATATTTTAGGTTATCGAAGTTATTTTTCAAAACAATCAGAACGATCATTAGATTTTGTTAAATCCATTGAAGCTGCCATAGCAAAAACTAAACTTATGATTGAAAATAATAAAAAATCAACAATCTTGAGTGATTTTGGGCAGCTCAAGATCGAATACAGAATCTTCTCTGATAATATTCTTTTATGCATGAAAGCTATAAATTCACCTTTTGAAAAAATTCGTTTGCTTACATTTTTGCAGATAGTATGCGATATCCAAAGGGGATTCATTGCTGACTATGGATTGTTCATGCGAGGTGGAATTTGTAAAGGAAGTTTTCTTATCACAGAAAATAGCATACACGGGCAGGCTCTTATAGAATGTGTTTTGATGGAAGAAAACGCTGAATATCCAAGAATTCTAGTCTCGGATTCTATTCTGAACGTCATTATACAAAAAAGAATTGATGATTATGAACAAGACAAATATATCGATGAATTGTTGCAAAAACAAGATACGGAAGGAAAGATTACTGAATTTGAGAAGATGCAAATAGATAAATATATACAGTCTTTAAAAATGGAAATTTCTATAAAAGAATGGTACCTTCGATTGGTTGTTCGCAAAAATGAGAATGATAAAGCGTTTCTAAATTACCTTTATAATTTGGATGTTGATGAAGTATTTCCTCAATTCACAAATCATATAAGAGAATTACCAAATCTTATGACAAAGTTAAAATCATTGTCTGAATATGATATATCAAGTTTGAATAATGCCTTGAAATTTAATCAACATGAGGCATTAAAAATAATGATGGAAACCCATAAAAAAAGATGTTTAGAAAAAATAAGAGAATATTGCAATTATTGTGATATAGATAAAACAAATTTGAAAGAAATTGAGGCAAGGAAAAAAATAATCAAGAAATATGTTTGGTTGGTTGATCTACATAATCTATTATGCATTAAATATGATCTGAAAGATAACATCATTCAAGTTTTTATCAATTTAAATACTGTTGTTCTCGATTATGAATTATTCACCGAGGATAAAACAATCACCGAGAAAAAAAATTAATGCCATCCTAAATAGGAATTCAATTAACTTCCTCAAAATACAACTACCGAGGAATTCTCAGTAGTTCAAATTGAAAGTTTACAAAATAGAAAACGTGTTCAATAATTATATAAACCACTATTAACGACATTTTGCTTTGAACCGGGCAATAATTCTTTCAAGGCATACTCAAGCAGTTGAGAAAAATTTATTCCTTCTTTTTCCCCTTCACGTTTTAGATAAGCAGGGATTGTGCAGTTCGTTTTTACCCTTCGATTTTCTAATTCATTTTTAACCAATTCAGGATAAACGGTGATTGCCAATATACAGTTACCTTCTTTTGTATCTTCAATACATTGTTTTGGATCAGGGAGCACTTCTCCATCTTCTTGCATTCCGTAAATATGCAACTCTAACGCTTCTTTTGCATTTGTTTTAGCATCATCAATATCAGAACCGTAGCTTACACATCCTGGTAAATCAGGAAAATATACACCAAAACCATTTTCTCCATCAGGTTCGCATACAGCGAGATATGTCAATTTATTCATTTTATTTACCTGCTAATTTATAGCTTAATATATATAACAAGCAGCATACTGTTGTCTGACATATGCTGCCTCTTTTTTCTGTTTCCGGTTTCTTCTTCTAAGGAAGTTCAATGCCGCTTTGTTTAGCTATGCTTTTTAATGTCCCAATTGGAATATCTTTGCTACCATGCTTCTGAAGGGTAACTCTTCCCTTTTTGGTAGGATGTTTTAGTTGTACATGTGAACCAACTTGATCCACTATATACCATCCGTCTTTTTTCAGTTTTTTTAGAACATCTTGAAAGTTCATTCTTGAGTCCTCATCGTTGATATCTTATTACTGTAATTCGCCCTCCTTAGGCTTCTATATAAGTACATTGGACATAAAATAGGTATGACATACCCATATATGTTAATTAAAATATACGTATAAAATGGGCGTATGTCAAGAAGTTATATTGAAAGTTTTACTTTTTTCCATTAGAATTGCTCGTTGTTATAGGAGGTAAGCCAGTATAATGCGTTATTTAGACTTATTTGCTGGGGCTGGCGGACTTTCAGAAGGATTTATCAAAGCAGGTTTTGAACCAGTTGCCCATGTTGAAATCAGTGAATCTGCATGTTATTAATTGGAGGCATGAAGATTTATGAGTAAAACTTTATCTGCCATCGATTTTTTCTGCGGTGGAGGCGGAATGACTTGTGGTCTCAGACAAGCTGGCATTAATGTTATTGCTGGTGTAGATTTTGATTCTGCCGCTAAGGAAACATACGAATATAATAATAAAGGTTCTGTTTTTGTAAATGCAGATATAACAAAGTTAGATTCTGAATATTTTGAAAAAGAATTCAATGTAAAAAAATATGATGACAACATGATTTTTGTTGGATGCAGCCCTTGCCAATTTTATAGCATCATAAGATCATCAAAGGAAAAATCAAAAAAAACAAAAGATTTATTATTGCAGTTCGAGCGTTTTGTTGATTATTACAGGCCTGGATATGTTTTAGTTGAAAATGTACCTGGAATAATGACGAACAAAGATTCTGTTTTACCTAAATTTTTAGCGTTCTTAACAGAATTGGGGTATGGAACACCTAATTCAGATAAGTGCAAGTATGATGTCGTGAATATGAAAAATTACGGCATCCCACAGAATCGAAAAAGATTTTCTTTAATTGCTACTCGATTAGACAAAGTTGTGAGTTTACCTAAAAAGGAAAATGTTCTTCATACGGTAAGAGAAGCTATAGGAAATGTTGACGAATTTCCTGTTATTCCTGCTGGATATCAGGATGTAGATTCTGTAAGATTCCATTCTTCAAGATCACTAAGCGAAATTAATCTAAAACGATTGCAACATACAAGTCACAATGGTGGAACAAGACTGGAATGGAAAGATAATCCAAAGCTTCAGTTAAACTGTTACAAAGGTAAAGATAACATTTTTAGAGATGTTTTTGGAAGACTTCAATGGGATAAACCATCTTCTACCATTACAACAAAATTTTTGAGTATTTCAAATGGTAGATTCGGTCACCCAGAGCAAGACAGAGGTATTTCTGTTCGTGAAGGTGCTGTTTTACAATCATTCCCTAGGGATTACTGTTTTAAAACAAACAGCATAACAGTTGCTTCAAGATTAATAGGAAATGCAGTTCCACCTGAATATGGGAAAAGATTAGGAAGATTGATTCTTGAATTGAATTAGCAAGGAGCATTTTTTATGGCAAATGATGAATTAGAAATGAAATTTAATCCGAATACAATTAGTCATCTTGGTATTCAAATGTACTCAACATTACCACCTGTTTTGGCTGAGCTTGTTTCCAATTCATATGATGCAGATGCACATGAAGTTATCCTTGAATTAAATGATTTGGATATAAATAACAAGACAATTTCAATATCCGATGATGGTCATGGAATGACATTTTCTGAAATTAATAATTGTTTTTTATTAATTGGTCGTAATCGTCGTGGAACTGATTTAAAAAATCAAAAGTCTCGTTCTGGAAAAAGATTTGTTATAGGAAAGAAAGGCATAGGTAAACTAGCATTTTTTGGTATTGCTCAAACAATAACGATAGCTACAGTATCTGAAGGTCTTAAGAACACCTTTAAAATGGATTGGAATGAATTGCAAAAATGTACAGAAATATATCGACCTGAGATTATAGAAAAAAATGTTAAATGTAAATCTTCAAATGGAACAAGTATTACTTTGTCGAATATAAAGAGAAAAAGTAGTTTTACCCCAGATGAGATTGCAGTTTGTTTAGCAAAAACTTTTTCAATTTTCGATCCTTCTGATTTTAAAGTTATTGTTAAATATAATGATGCAAATGACTTCATAATTGATAACAAATTAAAATTCAACGGATTAGAAGAATATAAATCTTGGGTTTTTCCATTGCAAAATGATAAATATGATTATTCTTTAAAAGGGGAAATTAAAGGGAAAATAATCGCCAGCAAAAAGACTGTCCCTGAGAAGATGAGGGGCATTGCTCTTTTTTCAAGAGGAAAACTTGTTAATGAACATTCTTTTTTTGATGTTACTGCTACAAGTTTTGGATATTCATATATTACTGGTTGGCTTGATATAGATTTTATTGATGAATGGATTCCGGATGTAA
>CALELJ010000205.1 GCA_937902445.1 uncultured Treponema sp.
AGAAGGCGCGGACGTCTGTTTCTTTCGCGGAGCCGACCGAAGTGACGCGCATCGAAATCGTGACCGAGGAGCGGAAGTGGCAGGGGAAAGAGGCCCGGACGAAGGAGTGTCACTACATCTTCTGTTGAGATGTAAACCAGAGGTTCGGCTTCTGTCATTACATATTCAGAACCTACACGGACATAAATTTTGAGAACGTTCTCACTTTCAGGATGTGAAACTGTAATTACTGTTTCGCCTTCACTGACTGATGTGATAGTTCCGTTTACTCCGTTTCCCTGAACCTGTGCGATTGAAGGATTTTCACTTACCCAGGAAATCTGGGAGTATGAGCTTTCCTTGATGTTAACGGCTCCGATGTAGGCATTCTGGGAAAGGCCTGGTTTCTTAAGGACAATTACGTTCTGGCCTGTAGTAAGGTAGCATTCAGGAGTGAGCACCTGGCTTCCTTCAGGGTAAACTGTAATTTTGAATGTGCAGGAAACTCCTTCAAAAGAAACTGTAAGTTCAGTCTCTCCTGACTTGAGGCCTGTAAATCGGCATGCAAAAGGATTGTTATCCTGTTTTTCGATCTGAAGAACCGAAGGATCCTTTACCCTCCAGGTAACGCCTGCAAAGTCATAGTCTCCGTTTTCATCAAAGCCTGCAGCATATACACGGCAGATTTCAGATTCTCCTTTATTGATGTTGTAGTAAAGCTTGTCAGAATATAGAGCCTTCATGGCATCCAGTGATTCCTGGCTGTCTGCACTCATAATGAGAACCGATTTGTCTGTATCAGCTTTCGGATGCTTTATAGTCATGAAAGCCTTTGTTTCTCCGTTTCCAAGGGAAGGGGCTTTAATGACGGCGAGACTTCCGGCTGTACTAAGAGAGACTTTCGGGTTATCGACTGTAAAGCTGATATCCTCATCATCAGATTTAGATTTGTTTTCGCCCTTGAGTTCTGCACGGTATTCAGCTTCAGTTCCGTTCAGGAGTTTTACAAGACCTGAACCTGTAAAGTAAAGAGGCTCTTCAAGAACGGCATCCTTATCGAGAACCTTTACGAGGATTTCAGTCGGATAAACGGCTTTAGGGTGTGTGACTGTGATGACGGCACTTCCTTCCTTAAGAGGTTCAATCCAGGCTGATCCGTAAGAGTAAGTCTGGGCTGCAGCACGGGAAAGCATAACGGAACCTGTTGTGGTTGTAAGACGGATTACATCTGATGTACTTCCGTCTTTTGCGGTTGATTTTACAGCCCATGTGAAATTTTTTTCGTCGCCTTCGTCTCCGCCTTTAAGGGAGATGTTCACTTCTGTTTCCTTTTCTCCGACTTTTGTCCGGATGAAGTTCTGGCTTGTTGTGATGTAAACCGAGGCGTCTACTGCATCAGAAAGCTGTCCGTTTACGATGACAAGGACTTCTCTTTTGTAGGCAGCTTTAGGATGGCTGATGATAAGTTTTTCAGATCCGTTTGCCTTACCGCGGAGAGTTACCTGGTTACCGATGGATGCAATAATGTCGCATGCTTTTCCTTCAGTCAGAGAGTATGAATAAGATGAGATGTCATATTCTCCGTCCTTAAGGCCTTCAAGATTTACGGTCACGGTTTCTTCATTTTCACCGCTTAAAGTGATTACGGTTTTATCCGGGTTGATGTAGACATTCTCTACGATTGTGATGACACGACAGAGGATATCAAGAGGATATACGCTTTCAGGGTGTGTAACGCGGACTGTACAGAATCCGCCTTTTAGTGGAGTAAGAACTGCATTGTTTCCGTTGGCTGCAAGTGATACCGGTATATCAGATCCGTCTTCCTTGAGAAGTTCCCATGAGAAACCCTGGGATGATGATGTATTGTCCTTACCGTTTACAAGGGATACAGAAAGGGATTTTTCTCCGTCCTTCTCGTTCATTGTTACGATGTTGTTTGAAGTTGTGAGATAGCCGACTTTTGTTTCGTCATCAAAAACGTAGATTCCGATGTAGTAAGGGTAAGCTGCTTTTTTGTGTGTTACCTTGATACGGGCATAGCCTGTATTCTTTGCAGTGATTACACAGTACTGTCCTGTTTCCTGGATGGAAGCTACGGAAGGGTTGTCCACGCTCCATGAATATCCGTCGAGGTCTGAAGCATCTCCACCGTAAAGGGAAACAAAGACCTTTTCACTTATTCCGGGACTTGTCTGAAGAATAGACCAGTTTGAATAGATGTAAGGTTCTGTAATAATCTCTTCATCTTCTGCTATTCCTTCAACTGTCACAAGACATGAAGCGTCATAGCCGTTGAAGGAGCAGCGTAATGTTGTCTGTCCTTCTTTTACGGCTTTTACTGTAATTCCCCATGCAGAGGATGTGTCGCATTCAAGAATATTCTTGTCATAGCTCCACTCAAGCTTGACGTCCTTCTGTACGTCAGAAGGTTTTACTGAGACAGGGATGTATTCAAGGCTTCCTCTTTTCATTTTGAGGGAAGTCTTTCCGAGATTCAGGGCGGTTATCTTTATCTGTGAATCCGGATCCTGAATGCTGTTCCAGAAACTGCAGGCAGAGGAAAAGAGCATTAAAAGAACTGCTCCAAGAACGCCTGTAAGTTTGTGTCTTTTGTTTATCATGATGTACTCCTTAATAAACACTAAAAATTAAAGTTGTCTTTTCCTGCTGTTCTTATTTTCTTGTCCTGATGTATTTTTCAGTTATTTCGTTTTGTTCAACTGGTGGAAGTTCAAGAGGAACATTTGTTATGAACTTGATTTCTGTTCCTTCCTTGACCTTCAGTGTCGGCTTTATGTCCAGAGCCCTGTCGAGTATGCGGTTACCGAGTCTTGCCGTTTCGGAATAAACGTCGGTGAGGGCGTTCTGCAGGTACT
>CALELJ010000206.1 GCA_937902445.1 uncultured Treponema sp.
TTTCTTCTGTAATTTCTGTTCCCTTGAAGCGGATCATTTTCATTTCTTCCGGAAGATATACGTGACGTCCTGTGGCGTTCTGTTCATAGATTGGTGCAATCATGATGCTGTCGCCGATCAAAAGCTGGTCCTCGCATCTTTTTGCATCCTCATCGTCAGTCCAGATGAATCCAAGGGGACTTCCATACATTCCATTGTTTTTTACGGAGTCAATGAAAGAATCATAAAGATAAGGAAGAAGCCTGTAACGTAATTCCAGAATTCCACGGAATTTATCTAATGCCTTGAACTGATAAGGTTCCTGCTCACGGCTTCCAAGGCAGCTGTGGTTTCTGAAAAGCGGAAGGAAAATGCCCAGTGCATACCACCGCAGAAGGAGGTCTTCCGTCGTATCATCTCCAAATCCACCAAGATCAGCTCCTGTATAAATGAATCCGCACATGTTGAGTGACGGCAGCATCTTTAAATTTAAAAGTATGTGGGACCACCACGACTTGTTGTCTCCCATCCATATTCCGGAACTTCTGTGCATTCCGATGTACGACGCACGCGAAAACAAAAGATATTTTTCTTTGCCGTAGATTTTCTCAAGAGATTTTGATGCTGATTCCGTCATTTTATAGCCGTATAGATTATGAACATCTGCATGGCATATTTTTCCACTGTTGGTTTCATGATAGAAACTTTTATAGTCCTCAATATTGTTTGCCATGAAGTTAACGGCATCTTTCATTGCAAAGTTAGCATATAACCCAACGTTGGCATTCTTGTATTCCGCAAGATGTTCAAAAACCTTCTGCTTGTTTTTCTCAGAATAGAAAAGGGCAGGCTCGTTCATGTCGTTCCAGAAACCTTCAATTCCCATGTCGGTGAGAATTCTGTATTTTTCTCCAAACCATTTGCTGGCCTCATTACTGAGAAAATCAGGCAGAACGCTTCTTCCAGGCCATACGCCTACGATGAATTCCTTTCCGTCCTGGTCCTTGCAGAAATATCCGTTTTTCATTCCTTCATCATAAACGTCGTAACCATCCTCAACCTTTACACCGGCATCTATAATTGGAATTACGCGGATCTTGTCTTCCTTTAATTTTGCAATTGTTTTCTTAAAGTCCCTGTACTTCGTTTCATCAATGGTAAAGTCCTTGAAACTGTCCATGTAATCGATGTCAAGATAAATCATATCAAGGGGTAGTTTCTTGTTCCGGTATCCGGCCTGGACCTTAAGGAGATCTTCCTCGCTTCCATATCCCCAGCGGGACTGGCCGATTCCAAAAGCCCATTTAGGAGGAATGTAGCTTTGTCCAATAAGACTGCGGAACTCTTTCACGATTGAAAGAACAGATTCTCCTTCTATGATATAAATTTCATAGTCGTTGCTTTCCACAGTGATTTTCAAAAGGTCAAAATCTGCAGCACCAATGTCAAAAACAACTTTGCCTGGATTGTCAACAAAGATGCCGAATTTTATATTTCCGTCTACAACAAGAAAATTGTGTGCTCCATAAAGGCTGTGCTTTCCTTCGCTGTGTTCAAACTCATCTAAACACCAGCTTGTATAGCTGTGGCCGCGTTTGTTCATTCCACGTACATTTTCGCCAAGCCCCCATACAATGTCTTTTTCATCCATTGTAAAACTTAATGAATTGCCGCTCTTTTCAAAATGTCTGACGCTGCCATTGCATGATTCAGGCTTATCAAGGATTGCTTCCGTGTTATATGGTTTGCCAAATATATATCTGTATGTCATTTTATACTCCGTTGCATCAGTAGATTACTGCAATTTTTTCCGCCGGAATTTTTCCGCTTATAATTCCATTTTTGATTTTAAACTTTATGCCCCAGGCTTTGTCCTTGTATTTTCCGTCCTTGAGATTACATTTGAATTCAATGGGCTCTTCGTTGCCCGTTGGATTTATAATCACAAGTCCCTTGCTTCCACGTTTGATGTAGAGAAGTCCATTATCATCATTAAGGAACATGTTGTTTTCATCTTTCATTTCAAGGCGGAACTTATTGACGGCAGAAACTTCATTGCTGAAACATTCATCATTTCCGGCATCACCGATCTTGCTTTCCCCGGGGAACTGGGTTCCTTCCTTTCCTTTAGGTCTGCTGAAAAACAGGGGAGTACCTTCCTTTCTTGCGGCTATGACTGACCAAGCGGCCCTGATTTCAAAGTTTTTAAGTCCTGCTGATTCACCCTTGTTTGCGTAGGTGTCGTGGCTTTCAACCCAGGTGATAAGATTTGGGCTTGCCTTGTTCTGCATGCTGACAAGTCCTTTACCGTTGAATTTTCTGTTTTTTGCACAGCTTCTTAAAAGTTTTCCATAATTTGAAGCGGTGACACCGATGATCTTGCCGTAGTCTTCCTCACGGCTGCTTGCGTCCTGAAGTACTTCTCCATAGATGAAAAGTTCTTTGTCCTTTGTAATGAAGTCATAAAAGTTATTAGGGAGATTGATGTCATCCTGAGGATCATCCTTCAAGGCAATGTGTTTTGCGCAGTCAATCCTAAGTCCGTCGGTACCGCATGCCTTCAGGTCAGAAATGAACTTACCGAAATATTCCTGAAATTTTGGATTTTCCGTATTGATGTCGGGAAGTCCACCGATGTTTGAATTTGTAAGTGAAGAGCGCAGTCCCGGAGTCTGTCCCTTGTGGTAGAAATTTTCTTTTCCACCGCAATATTCAATCATTTCCTTTGAAACTTCACCAACCATGGGCGTAGTGTGGTTTGGAACAATGTCGACGATGACTGCAATGCCATTTTCGTGGGCTCTATCACACATGCTTTTAAATTCATCTCTTGTTCCAAGCTGATAGTTCCCGATTTTAAAATCTGTAGGCTGGTAGTGATAATACCATTTGCCACTGGAACTGCTCATAAGTTCCAGTCCGCCGTTTTCCCCGGCAAGACATGTGTTTACAGGACTTGTCTGAATTGCAGTATAGCCGGAACTCTTTATGCGCGGTAGATTTTCCTCTATGGTTTTGAAGGACCAGCACCAGCAGTGGAGAATAGTTCCGTTTTTAATATCTTCCCTTGTATCTGCTGTAATTGGCAGTGAAAGAAACAGGTATATCAGTGAACTTAAAACAAGTTTTTTCATTTGATTTTCAATTTACTGCCGCATAATAGAAAAGTCAATAAAATCATAAAAAGTGCAGTTGCCCGCGTAATTTTGAACAAAAAATTGTTACTTTTGTCATAAAAAAAGCCACTCTGAAAATCCAGGGTGGCTTATGGAATCTTTTATAAGTTCAGCTCAGCTGATGGAGATTAATATTTCTTGTCGGCGTAACCGATCCAGCCTTCGTTTTCGATGAGGGCCTTTTCAAAACCTTCAAGCTTGAATACATAGCTCTTTGAGAGGGAACCGGCAATAAGTTTTACTTTCCAGGTTCCGTCTTCCTTTTCTTCAATCTTGCATTCTGTATCCTTGTCTGCGAATGTATGGAACATGTCATCAATGTCCTTCTTGTTCATGTCGAGGGCGAGAAGGCCGCAGTTATACATGTTCTGGCGGAAGATACGTGCAAAGTTCTGTGCGATTACAACGTAGATTCCGTTTACTTCAAGAGCCCATGGAGCATGTTCACGGCTTGAACCGCAACCGAAGTTTTCACGTGTAATGATTACTTTCTTACCTGCGATGTCACGCTTTGGATTGAATCCGTCAAGCTTAAGATCTTCAAGAAGGTAAGGCTGGAGAGCCTGTTTTGTATTTTCTGTAAGGTATTTTGCCGGAATGATTTCGTCAGTATTGATATCACTGCGATCCAAAAACAAAACCTGTCCACCAAAGTGTTTCATAATATTCCCCTTATAACAATTGACGATGCTGCAAAGTACAGTCACCAATGTTTATTAGTATAATTCATTTATTTCAAAAATGTTACTTTAAACCCCAATTTTTTCATTAAAAAAAATTAAGGTTCAAATCATATTTCAGCCCTTGAAGTTCTCAGAGTTTACGATTGTTCCAGCGATTGCTGTAGCGGCTGCTGTAGCTGGGCTCATAAGGTGAACCATTCCGCCTTTACCCATGCGTCCGTTGAAGTTGCGGTTTGTTGTAGAAGCACAGACTTCACCTTCTGCGAGAACACCGTTAGACATACCGAGACAGGCACCACAAGTTGGGTTTGTTACACAGAAACCTGCGTCCATGAAGATTTCGATGAGTCCTTCCTGGAGAGCCATCTTATAGATGAGTGGAGTAGCAGGAGAAACGATTCCGCGTACACCGTCTGCAATCTTGTGACCCTTGAGGATCTGTGCTGCAACACGAAGGTCGCTGATGCGTCCGTTTGTACATGAACCGATATAAACCTGGTTGACCTTTGTTCCCTTCATTTCAGAAACCTTCTTGATCTGGTCTGGCTTGTATTCAACTGTACATACAGGTTCAAGTGTTGAAAGATCGTATGTGTAAACCTTTTCATATTCTGCATCTGGATCTGAAACCCACTTTGAGTAATCCTTGAGGGCATCTTCCTTGCTTGCAAATTCATCCTTGATGAAAGGCCAGAGGTATTCAACTGTTGTCATGTCTGGGAAACAGATTCCGCTTGTGGCACCAGCTTCAACAGCCATATTGCAGATTGTCATGCGTTCTTCCATGGACATTGCATCAACAACTGGTCCTGTAAATTCTGTTACGCAGTTTGTTGCGCCGTTAACACCGATCTGACCGATGAGGAAGAGGATAACATCCTTTGCGTAAACGCCTTCCTTGAGTTTTCCGTTCAATACAAACTTGATTGCCTTTGGTTCGCGGAATGAACAGACACCCTTGAGGATTCCGACTTCGAGGTCAGTTGTTCCAACACCTGCTGCGAATGCACCGAATGCACCGTGTGTACAAGTGTGGCTGTCTCCCATGATTACTGTGTAACCTGGGCGGACGAATCCCTTTTCAGGGAAGATTGCATGGCATACGCCGTTTGCACCAATGTCAAAGAAATCCTTGATGTCGTTGCGGTTAGCCCATTCGCGAAGGATCTTTTCCTGCATTGCGCACTTTGAGTCCTTTGCCGGTGTAACGTGGTCGATTACAGCCTTGATCTTTGTTGGGTCAAATACACGGTCCTTGCCGCGTTCAACAAGGTCATTGATTGCGATTGGTGTTGTAATTTCATGGCAGAATACTCTGTCAAGCTTTAGGATATTTGTACCTTCAAAAGGTTTTTCTACCATGTGTGATTCGAAAATTTTCTGAGCAATAGTCTTTCCCATAATCTTCTCCTGTGTGTTTTCTTAAGTATGATTAAAGTATATTTAATAATACTTAAGTTGTCAAGCGAAAATAAATGGTATGATTGGAAAGATAAATAAAAAATCAGTTTACGAAAAATCGAGAGGGAAGGAAGAGATTGGCAAAAACATTCAAAGCCCGGAAAGATAGTTTCCTTGCCGGGCTTTTATGTAGCGACGATATCTAGCGGTTTTGCCATTCTCGTACTGACCGGTAGACTTTTCGTAGATATCAATTTTAGCTTACCACATTCTGTGGTTTTCCGTCAGTCCAGCATCTAAGGTTTTCAACAACCACATCAAGAAGCCTCTGCCTTGTCTCAACGGCAGCCCAGGCAATGTGTGGTGTTATGATGGTGTTTCTGGCTGAAAGAAACGGGTTGTCCGCTTTCATTGGTTCCTCGCTTACAACGTCAGCTGCATATCCTGCAATAGTTCCGTCTTTGAGAGCCTGTGCCACATCATTTTCATTTACAAGAAGACCACGGGCCGTGTTGATCAGACATGCGGACTTTTTCATCATGGAAAGGGTTTTACTGTTCATGATTTCACGTGTTTTATCTGTTAAAGGAGCGTGAAGGGTAATGAAATCCGATTCCTTCAGCAGGGTTTCAAAATCAACCGGATTTTCAATGTCTGGCTTCTGAGTACGGGTACAGACAATAACCTTCATTCCAAAAGCCTTTGCTATCTGTGCCACACGACGGCCAATGGACCCATATCCGTAGATACCAAGTGTCTTACCTTCTAGTTCCATCAACGGAGCCTTCCAATAGCAGAAATCAGGGCATTTAACCCAGTCTCCATTCTTTACACTTTCACTGTGCATCTGGCTTAGGCTTGCAAACTGGGTGATATAGGTAAAGGTCATCTGTGCCACACCGGCAGTCGAATAGCTTGGTACATTTGTCACGACAACATTGTGTTTTCGGCATGCTTCAAGGTCAATTACATTGTATCCTGTAGCCTGTACACCGATATATTTCAAATTCGGACACTTTGAAAGCACATCTTCCGTAATGTTTATCTTGTTGAGGAGAATTGCATCACTGTCACCAATGCGGGAAACAACATCCTCTGGTGAAGTGCGCGGATAGACTGTAAGGTTGCCGAATTTTTCGACAGGAGACCATGAGAGATCCCCTGGATTGAGAGCATTTCCGTCTAGGACTGTGATTTTCATAGCAATCAGATGTTAAAATCAGCCTAAGGCCATAACGCCAGTGGAATTAATTGCATTGGTAATGGCATCTTCAATTCCGGCTGTAGATTCATCAAAGTCAACGCATACCTGGCATTTTGCAGCGGAAGAAACGCAATTTGTTACTCCTGCCACAGCTTTTACAGCTGCATCTACCTTTCCTGCTGTTGCATCATCATCCATACCAGTTACATATATTTTCTTCTGCATTCAAATACTCCTGACAGTATTATCACTTTCATGAATGGTTAGAGTATAAACTTTGTTCAAGAAGAATTCAAGAAAATTTTTTGTTCCAAATATTTAAAAATTTAAACATCCGGGACTTTTCCATGAAACTCAGTCATCCTTCATCTGGGAACGCCCAAGCTGACCGCATGCTCCACCAATTTTTTCGCCGCGCCGCGTTCTTAAGTTTACATTAAGGTTTGCGTTTTCAAGAAGCCGAACAAAATTCCTGGTTTCTTCAGGAGAAGGCGTTTCAAAATCAAGACCGGGTACAGGATTCCACGGAATGAGATTTATGTAGACATCCAGGCCCCTGGCAAAATCTATGAGTCTATCGGCGCTTTCCCTTCCAGTATTTTTTCCGGAAAGAAGGGCAGCTTCAAGAGTCACTCTTTTACCTGTTTTTTCAATGAAATAGGCGATGGCTTTTTTTAGTTCCGGGAGGGGATTTCCCTTTGTTACCGGCATAAGTTCATTTCTCAGGTCTTCGTCAGCAGTTGTAAGGGATATGGCAAGCCTCATTTTTGGACCAAAGTTTGCAAGGTCATAGATGCCTTTTATAAGACCACAGGTACTTACGGTAATCCTGCGGCTGCTCAAAGCACGGCCTTTGGGATCTGTAAGCACGGCAACGGCTTTGCGGATAGCATCCAGATTCTGGAAAGGTTCTCCCATTCCCATGAACACAATGTTATCCAATTTTCCGGCTTCTTTTTCCATGAAAAGGAATTCTTCAACAATTTCACCGGCAGTAAGGTTCCTTCCAAGTCCAAGCTGACCCGTCTGACAGAAGGCACATTTCATTGCACAACCGGCCTGACAGCTGACACATGCAGTTTTTCTGCCTTCCTTGTCGGTAAGGAGGACTGTTTCTATGGCACGGCCATCATTTAGTGTAATCTGGAGTTTAATAGTTCCGTCGGGATCCCTGAGAACCTGAGATACCGAGGATGATCTGAGTAGGGCAGAATCGGCAAGCTTTTCTCTTGTTGCCTTGTCGATGTTTGTCATCTGGTCAAAGGATTCGACTCCCTTGGCAATCCATTCATAAACCTGCTTTGCACGGAAAGCAGGCTTAAGTTGAAGTGAAGAAGAAATTTCTTCAGGTGTAAGACCTGCAAGTAAGATTTTTTCAGACATGCCGGTATATTACATCAATTTGACCTGTTCGGTATAGTCATTTATTGCCTGATTTCTTATGCCAAGACGCTGAAAGTCAGAAAGTATGTCCAGGGCACTCTGTTTTTTGCCCATCTTTACATAACAGTCGGCAAGATCAATATAGAGTCTGTAATTCTTCGGGTCGTCACGAACAAGGCGTGAAAGACGTTCGATAGCTTCTTCGTACTTTCCTTCACCTTTGCAGATGAGTGCAAGTCCAAGGGCAGCATAAACATCAAAGTCAATATCCATGGCACGGTTGTAGTAATCTGAAGCCGTTGCATAGTCACCTGTGTTTCTGTAAGCATCTCCCGTACGTGTAAGGATAACCTTGTTCTTTGGATCTATTTCAAGAATTCTGTTCCAGTAATCGATTGA
>CALELJ010000207.1 GCA_937902445.1 uncultured Treponema sp.
AGAGGCGGGTTCGACTCCCGTATCGCGCTTGTCTTTTAATATCAAGTTTGCCCGAGGAAGATGGTTTGAGTGATCTTGTTATTGAAGTAGAAAATGAAATTCGCCCTTTGATCATTGTTGATCATTTCCACTCTTCCGACAGAAAAATTATTGCTGTAAAAGTAAACAATGAAGTATGCTCACTGACAACACCTGTAAATATCAGCGCATCCGTTGAACCTGTTTATGCCGATTCAAGCGAAGGTGCCGCCGTATACAGACGTTCACTCTGTTTCATTCTTGCTACTGCAGCCCACAACCTCTTCCCCGGAAAAAGACTTCTTGTTGGACCTAGTTTGGACTACGGATACTACTATACCCTTGAAAAGGATTCTTCCATATCAAAAGAAGACATTGCATCGCTCAAAAAAGAAATGGAACGACTTGTAAAAGAAGATTTTGCAATCGAAACGTCCTACATTTCATATGAAGACGCCTGCAATACCTTTGAGGAACTGAATCTTACGGAAACACGCAAGGCCCTCAACTACAACTGTCCATCAAAGATCATGGTCAACAAACTCGATGAATTCACAGATCTGTATTTTGGACCTCTCGTTTCAAGCACAGGAATGATAGACATCTTTGACATCATGAAATACGAGGACGGTTTCCTCTTAAGATTCCCAAAGCACACAGACTGCACAAAACTTCCTGAGTTCAGTGACCAGCCTAAGCTTTTCAATATCTTCAAGACATACAAAGAATGGGGTAAAAAACTGGGTGTCACCTCAGCAGCAGGACTGAATCAGCTTATTCATGACAGAAAAATAAATGATTTCATCAGCATAACAGAGACATATCAGACAAAAATGATATCTGACATTGCTGAACAGATTCAGGCAAAGAAGTCCGCACGTGTAGTTCTCATTGCAGGCCCTTCATCATCAGGAAAAACGACTACAAGCAAAAAGCTTTCACTCCAGCTTCAGGCCCGCGGCTATACTCCTAAAGTTATCAGCCTGGACAATTACTATGTTGGACGTGCAGAAACACCAAAGGATGAATTTGGAAACTACGATTATGAATGTCTTGAAGCCTTGAACATCAAGATGCTCAACGAAAATCTCGTGGACATGTTCAATGGAAAGGAAATCAAGCTTCCATCCTATGACTTCCATGAAGGTGTCAGCTACTTTAAAGGCGATACAATGAAACTTGAGGAAAATGACATTCTCGTCATGGAAGGAATTCATGGACTCAACGACAAACTTACACCACTTGTAGCACCGGAACTGAAATTCAAGATTTACCTTTCTGCCCTCACCCAGTTGAATCTTGACGACCACAACAGAATCTCTACCAGTGATAACCGTCTTATCCGCAGAATTGTTCGTGACTACAACTACCGCGGTAAAAGTGCCGCTGATACGATCGCCATGTGGGACAATGTACAGAAAGGAGAAAAACTGCACATATTCCCGTTCCAGAACAATGCCGATGCCATGCTGAACACAGCACTGGACTATGAACTTGCCGTACTCAGGGTTTATGCAGCCCCTCTTCTCCGCTGCGTTGCACCAACACAAAGCCAGTTTGCAGAAGCAAGCAGACTTCTTAAATTTTTGGACAACTTCCAGACAATTCCGGCCAACGCAGTACCTAATGAATCGATAATCCGTGAATTCATTGGAGGAAGCAAGTTTAAGTACTGAGTTCCATCGCCATAATAAACGGTCCGCAGGTTCTTTGTCAGAGCCTGCGTTTTTTTTTATAGAAATAGTGCATGAAATTCAATATACTTTTTTCCATGAAAATAGAACTAAATAAAATGCCATGTTTTGGTGTGGCTGGAAATTTTACAGGACATCTTGAACAGGCTGGTGAGGCCATAGATTTTGCAAATGTAGTGACAAAGGAAGCAAACGCTCCAAAGGCAATGTTTCCAACTCATATTCCTGGAAGTTCCACAGTGGTACCGGAATTTCTTCATACATTCCCTTTTAACAGTGAAAAAATCATTTTTCCGGCAAACGAAGAGAAACTTCAGATTGAACCGGAATGCGCCATAATATGCCAGCTTGAATGGAAGGACTGCAATGTTGTTTCCGTAAAACCTTTTGCCTTCGGTGCATCCAACGACTGTTCCATCAGAAAGGAAGGTGCAAAAAAAATCAGCCTTAAGAAAAACTGGGGCAAGGCAAGCAAGGGACTTTCAGAAAACCTTATTGACCTTGACAAGTTTTCAGAAGGCGGAATCCTTGACCATTACAGGATTGCAAGTTTCCTTGTGCGAGATGGTATTGCAAATGTCTACGGAGAAGACAGTCCTGTAAGCGGATACAGTTACATCTATGAAAAGCTGATTGAATGGTGCATCGAGAAATTCAACTGCCAGAAGGATGAAGGACCAGCAGAAGACATACATTCATATCTTGTAGAAGCCGGAAGGCCAGACAAAGTAATGATCTCCATTGGTGCGACCCGCTACACTGATTATGGAGAGCACAACTTCCTTGCAGACGGAGATGATGCTGTAGTGGTTGTTTATCCTGACAATTATTCACCGGAAGAAATAAAATCCATGGTCGAAAGAAACGAATTTAGCGACGATATGATTTCCGTATTAAGGCAGAGGATAATTCATAATTCATAAAAATATTAAGGCCTCCTAGTCGAACTAATATCATCAGTCCGGCCGGAGGCCTTAATTTGTAATTTCTAATTATAAATTATTAATTACTTAGTTAGCGTATGTTGCGATGAATACACCGGCTGCAATTGCAGTACCGATAACACCAGAAACGTTTGGTCCCATGGCGTTCATCAAAAGGAAGTTTGATGGATCGTATTCAAGACCAACCTTGTTTGCAACACGGGCTGCCATTGGAACTGCAGAAACACCTGCAGAACCGATGAGAGGATTGATCTTCTTCTTGAGGAAGAGGTTCATGATCTTAGCCATGATGAGACCACCTGCTGTAGCAACGGCAAATGCAACAAGACCAAGGATGATGATACCAATTGATTCCTTCTTCATGATCTTTTCCGGTGTCATCTGTGAACCAACACCGAGGGAAAGAAGAATTGAAACGATGTTCATCAATTCATTTTCCATTGTCTTTGAAAGACGGTCTGCAGCACCACTCTGCTTTACAAAGTTACCAAAGGCAAGCATACCGATAAGTGGACATGCTGGTGGCAAAAGAAGGATTGCAAGAACAAGAAGAAGCATTGGGAACAATACCTTTTCTGTCTTTGAAACATAGCGAAGCTGTTCCATCTTGATGCAGCGTTCCTTCTGTGTTGTAAGAGCCTTCATGATAGGTGGCTGGATCATTGGAACCAGAGCCATGTAAGAATATGCGGCAACTGCGATAACTGCCATCATTTCCGGAGCAAGCTTACCTGAAACGTAGATTGATGTTGGACCGTCGGCACCACCGATGATGGAAATTGCAGAAGCCTGGAGGATTGTGTAGTCTGTTCCGAGGAATGTGTTCATCAAGGCAACACCAAAGAGTGTAAAGAATACACCAAGCTGTGCAGCACCACCAAGAAGAGCCATCTTAGGGTTTGCAATGAGCGGACCGAAGTCTGTCATTGCACCGATACCCATAAAGATGAGCATTGGGAAGAATTCGTTTCCAACACCGGCGCTGTAGATGATGTGGAGCATTCCGTGTGGAGCAAGCCCCATGCCTGCACCTGGAATGTTTACAAGAACAGTACCGAATCCGATTGGAATCAAAAGAAGAGGTTCGAATCCCTTGCCTACTGCAAGGTAGATGATGAGGAAGCCGATGGCGATCATGATGATCTTCTGCCAGCCTGGAGCCTCAACACCTTCAAATGGATCATTTGATTCAGCAGCTTCCTGAGCAGCCTTTTCAGCCTGCTTCTGTGCGATTTCTTCAGGAGTATCCTTGTGGATCATCATATAAATACCAGTAGATTTACCGATATTTCCAAGGAACTTTGAAACGGAAATGTCGTGCTTGCCGTTCCAGTTTTCAGTTCCCTTAATTACACGGTTCATGCCTGTCTTTGGTTCAGCTGTATCCTGTGCAAGAGCTGGCTTTGTGAAAGACAAAACTGAAGCTACTGCCATGATTGCAAGCATGATGAAGGCAATCTTTGTATTTTTAACGTTAGTTCTGATTGGCATATTTTATCCCTAATATTAAAGCTGTTGTCAAAAACAGTTCCGCCAGAAAAATCTGACGGAATCATTTTTAGCAGATTTCACAAACTGGCTGTCCGTTTGTTACCTGATCACCCTGATTAGCAAGGAAGTGAACCTTACCGTCACAAGGAGCCTTTACTTCAAGTTCCATCTTCATTGATTCGAGGATTACAACATTGTCACCCTTCTTTACTGAAGTACCTTCTGGAACTGCTGTGCGGAGGAATACACCTGCAACTGGAGCATTTACCTTTGTTCCGTTTCCTGCAGCTGGTGCTGGAGCTGGAGCGGCTGCTGGTGCTGGGGCTGCTGCAACTGGAGCTGGAGCTGCCTGTACTACGCCACCGATTGTTGCAAGAACCTGACCGTTCTGGATCTGTGTTCCTGGAGCAACTGTGTATGTGATTGTTCCGTCTGCTGTAGACTTAACTTCAAGTTCCATCTTCATAGACTCGATGATGATAACTGTCTGTCCCTTTGTTACCTTTGTTCCGTTTGTGAAGCACTGCTTGAAGAGAGTACCTGCAACTGGAGCTGCGGCTGCTGGAGCTGCTGCCTGAGCAGAACCTGCGCCAACTGTTACATTGTAAGCGTTTCCATTTACTGTGATTGCACCTGCACCGTTAGAAGATACATTGTAAGAAGTACCGTTAACTGTGATTGTATAGTTACCACCCTTAGATGCGCCTGCTGCTGGAGCTGCAGTTTCCTTCTTTGCGAATGTTGCAGCTGCATCAACTGGACCGTTAGCACGTGTCTTGAAGAACTTTTCTGCAACCTGTGGGAACATTGCATATGTAAGAACATCTTCGTCTGTTCCGTTTCCGCCTGCTGCCTTAGAAGCTTCAACCATCTTGTCCCATTCTGGTTCAATCTTGTCTGCCGGGCGGCATGTCATTACTTCGTCCATCTTGTTCTGGGCAAGAGCCTGCTTTACAACGTCAGCGTTTGCAGATGTTGGGAGAGCACCGAACTTACCTGTAACAAGGTTAGCAAAGTCTGCTGTCATCTTTTCGTAGCGACAGAAGAGAACGTTGAATACAGCCTGTGTA
>CALELJ010000208.1 GCA_937902445.1 uncultured Treponema sp.
GTTCATACACATATAGACAATACAGTAAAGGATTCTTCAGGAAATAAAATTCCTGGCCTTACATATTCAAGTGTTGCCGCAATAAAAAAAGATCTGTCTCAATCCGGTGAGAATGTCATCCTCGTTGATGATGGTGATTTTGTGCAGGGAACAATCTATGGCGTGGAAGATAAGGGAAAAACAATTGTTCAGCTTATGAATGCAGCCGGATATGATGTGGCGGCAATCGGAAACCATGAATTCGATTATGGCATGGATGTGCTGAAAAAAAATATACGCAATGCAAAATTCCATGTGGTTGCATGTAATTTCCACAAACTCAATAAACTTGTGACTAAGCCTTATGTAATTGTAAAAAAGGGAAATGCAAAAGTATGTATTATAGGTATCGCAACTCCTGAAAGCCTTACAAAATCTTCACCTGTTACTTTTATGGATAAAGCAAAGAAAAATATTATCTATAATTTTGATGAAGATAAAACCGGCGACAGGCTGGCTGCATCAGTTCAGCAGATTATAGATCAGGTTAAAGACAAGGTTGATTATGTTGTTGCTTTGGGTCACCTGGGAATCGACAGGTCGTCAGAGCCTTTTCGAAGCACTGATATAATTTCAAAGATTTCCGGACTTGATGCATTCATCGACGGTCACTCACATTCAGTAGTTGAACACATGATCGTTAAGGATAAGGATGGAAAAGATGTGGTTGTTACCCAGACTGGGTGCTATCTTTCAAGCATCGGAAAGATGACTTTGGATGGGGATTCAATTAAAACAGAATTTATCAGGGAATATGACAGACGGGATGATAAAGTAGAAGCTATTGCAAGAAAGTTCATAGACAGAATAAATGATAAGATGAGTGAAGTTTTTGCTGTCAGTGATGTTAAATTTGTCATGCGTACAGATGATAATTCCGACTGGTTTGTCCGGAAGCACGAAACCAATCTTGGAGATTTTGTTTCTGACTGTTTCTATTATTACATTAATGAAATTGAGAAGATGCCATGTGACATTGTTTTTATGAATGGTGGTGGAATCAGAGAAAATATTCCTGCCGGAGTATTCAATACTATTTCTGCCAAAACTGTCCAGCCATTTGGAAATCAGGTGTGTATTGTGAAACTTGATGGTCAGTCGATTCTTGACGTCCTTGAATTTGGTTCCCGTGGTGCAGGTAAGGACTCAATCGGTGGTTTCATGCAGGTTGCCGGAGTGAAATATTCAATAGATAGTTCCGTTCCAAGTTCAGTTAAAATGGATGATAAAAAGAGATGGGTAGGAAAACCAGAGACCTATAGAGTTCATGATGTTGAAATATATGACAGAAAAGAAGGAAAATATCTGCCTCTTGATCCAGAAAGAACTTATTACGTCGGTGGAATAAATTTTATTATCCGCAATATGGGAGATGGATTTACCATGTTTGAAAAAGCTGATCGTGTAAAAGATTATATCGCCGAAGACTTCATCTTGATGTGCGAATACGCCAGATCCTTTGAAGGCAAAGATTCAAATGGGTATCCCCATATTTCGACAGAAAATTCTCCACTGAAAAAATACCCAGGCTATCTGCTTGATTATGAAAATCCAGATGGCAGCGGCAGAATCATCTTAAAGTCTTTTTAGTTACTTAAAAAGGGGACTGCCCAACAAGTTCTTATTCCAGGGGCATTGAGCGTGTCGAAAATACCATTACAAATAAATATGGAGATTTCGACATGCTCACCCATCCTGAGATGAGTTTGAAGGACACTTAGTCTATATAGATTCTTGGAACTCTTTTTGAAAGGCCACAGGTTATTTCATATGGAATTGTACCTGTTATGCGTGCAATGTCATCAGCCGTCTGAAGGGCGCCGTCTTCTTTGCAGCCAAACAAAACAGCCTTATCCCATCGCTTGATTTTATGATTTTTTCCAACTTCAACCATGCACTGGTCCATGCATATTCTACCTCTTATAGGATAGGCGGTTCCGTTGATGGAAACTTTCACACCTTCTTTTGAAAACCTTCTGAACCAGCCATCTTCATAGCCAACCGGAAGTACTGCAATGTCTGTGTCTTCTGGGGCAGTCCATGTACATCCATAGCCAACTGATTTTCCCTGGGCAAAAGGTCTTATGGCACAGACTGAAGTTTCAAATGTCATGACTGGTTTAAGATCAATTTTAATTTTTTTAGACTCAAGAAATTCCTTTGAAACTTCATCGGCATAGTAGCCGTAACAAATAATTCCCGGACGAACCATATCCATGTGATATTCAGGATTGTTCAATGTAGCAGCTGAATTTGAACAATGGCAGATTCCAGGTTCAATTCCAGCCTTCTTAATGAATTTTATTGCGGTCTTGAATTCTTCAAACTGACGCTTGGTGTATTTTACTGCGGCTTTTGAAGTTCCGTCGGAAAGAGCGAAATGAGTGCCTGTCCCCCCAAGTGAAAGAACACCGGTCTTTACAATTTCTGCGGCAAGTTTTCCAGCCTGCTTTGGTGCACATCCGATTCTACCCATGCCAGTATCAACAGCAAGGTGAACAGGAAATTCCTTTATGCCGACAGATCTGCAGACACCGGCAAAAAGCTGAATGTATTCGCTGTCAAATATAAAAGGTGTAAGTCCATATCTTACTGCATCTGGAATTTCTTCCGGTGAGCAAAGGCTGAGCAAAAGAAGCGGAACTTTGATACCATTTGTACGCAGTTCAATTCCTTCATCTACGGTAGCGATTGCAAGATAGTCAGCACCAGACTCGACGGCAGCTTTGGCACAAGGTACAGCACCATGACCATAGGCATCGGCCTTTATGGCAACACACATCTTAACGTTCTTTTTAAGAAGATTTTTTATAGAAGAAACATTGGATTTAAAGTTTCCAAGGTGAATAATTGCTTTTGTAGTTCTCATTTTAATCCCCATCTTATTCTAGTCTATTGGGGGAATTATTTAAAGTATTTTATTTTAATGTTAATTCTCTTCCGTTGACACTAAAAGCCTATTTCTATATAGTATTAGCATTATTAGCCCGGGTGGCGGAATTGGCAGACGCGCTAGGTTCAGGTCCTAGTGAGGGCAACTTCATAGGGGTTCAAGTCCCCTTCCGGGCACAAAAAAAGAGATGTCGTTTGACATCTCTTTTTTTTTAATAAGTACATTTTTTGAAAAATACAACGCAGATTGCAACAAGAACGATTACGCTTCCAAGAAAAAGCCATGGTGGAACATCATCGCTGAATCCCTTGTGTTCGTGCTTCTTGAAAGCAAATTTTATCATGCGCTTTGATTTGCCGGAAAGTTTGTGCTTTCTCCCATCCAGGGTCTTTGCTTCCGGAACGCCATAAATTTCTTCATGGCTCATGGCATAATGGCAGGAAGGGCAACCGTGGAGAAAATCCTTTACTGTACCGATATGTCCACAATTTGGACAACGGACAGCAGCAAAAAATTTTCCGCATTTCGGGCAAAACTTTGCGTTGGATGCAACTTCTGAGCCACATCCTTCACAAAAGTATTTAGCTTTCTTTTTTTCTTCAGCCATTATTCAGTTCCAAGATTATCAACTGTGTAATCGTAGATCTGCCATATTCCATCACGCTGTCTTACGTAATATGTATAGCGTTTGCGTTCCTGGAAATTGTCATTCTTGAACCATTCGAGAACTTTGACAGTTCCTTCAGTCTGAGAATATGTTGTTGTCTCAATATAGAACTTTGAAGGAATTGCAACGATGTCATAATCAATTCTCTGAAGCATCAGGTCTGCACGGAATGCACGGAGCATGTCTGCTCTTTCATCAGCACTTACCGAGTTGTATTTTCTGCTTCTTGCAGGATCACGCTTCAACATTTCTTCAAGGTCCATATAAAGGAAGAACTGATCCCAGAGTGACTTCTGGCGTGCAATGATTGTCTGTTCAATAACCTTGTCTGGGCTGATATCTTCCGGATGAAGTACAATGGCGCTTGAGCTTTCTACTGGGATTGTGCTTGATGCGGCGGCTGCAGGACTTGGTCGAATCTCGAGGCTAAGTCTGTTTGATGAAAGGTAATTTACTTTGTTTCTGTAAAGTTCAGGATAGAATCTGAGTTCAACATAATAAATCGAAGGATCCTTGATTTCAAGATAATCCTTCAGGTTTTCACGGAACGAATATTCTTCGCCTGGTTCAAGGGTAATTTCACGGAAGTATACTGTCTGGTTTGTTGTTCTCTTTCTGATGAGTCCCTGTGTAGAAGGAAGCTGGGCTTTCTTTACGTTAAAAGCAATGAAATCCACAGAGAACATCTTGTCATC
>CALELJ010000209.1 GCA_937902445.1 uncultured Treponema sp.
GCCAATACTCTTCAGGTTCACTTTCTGAGAGAACTAACAGCAGCTTTCTTGCAAAAAGAATCTTTCCATTGGCGGCAGTTGCCTCAGCAAAACTACAGAAAAGTTTCCATACATTATTGTTGCTGCCCCATTCAACTATATCTGAATATCTTTCACACATTCTTAAAAGATGACCAAGACCATGGAATTCATAGTCATTCATCCTCTGACCAATTACATCCTCAAGTTTTGTGACAGCCATTATGCTTGCAAGTGAAGAACATCGAAGTGTCTTTTCAGCCTCACCCATTTGCTTATAGAACTCCGCAAGTTCAATAAGTGCCTTCATTGCAAGGGTATTTTCACATCTATAAAGGAGGAAGAATTTATCTACAGATTCACCTGTATCTCCATCAATTATCCTTCTCAACGACTTCATAAAGCCATGATCGTTGTACTGTTCACAGTCCTTTACGACCAGAAGCATATATTTTTCAAAGTCTTCATATTTTCCAAGATCCTTCGACAAATCTGCGATATCATAGAGAAGATCATATTTTTCCATCGGAACATCCAGATTGATGCAATATTCATAGGCAGACTTCATGTAATCCAGAGCTACATCGAATTCACCTTCAAGACGATAGAGTTTACCAAGAAGATAGTCGGCCTCAGGATAATGGGAAAATACAGGAATGTATTCAAAAACTTTCGCATAACTGTTCTTAAAATATGCGGAACCTATTTTCTCAAAATGATAGTTGATGATTTCCAAGGCATCATTCAATCCAAGTTCCTTCAAAACAGGCATCACCCTGTCAAGGTCATCACCGGCTCTCCTGACCCTTGCTTTTTTTAGTGTGGATTCAAGAACATAAGTCTGCCACTGTGCATCCTGCATCCTTATATGGCGGCTTTTTTCAGCATATTCAATGGCAGTTCCATAGTCTTTCATCTCAAAAGCGGTATTTGCAGTTTTCAGTGCACGCCAAGCTTCCTGTCCTTTCTGGACTTTACGCGGAATACTCTGTGCAAAAAGTGACGCAGATACAACAAGAGAAATAAAACAGAATACTAAAGGTTTAACAACTCGTTCTTTCATTATTAAAGAGACTCCAATTCCTTCCCGAATACTATATCGGCATCTTTGGAGTCAATTGTTTGTACTATTTTTCCTTTTTTAAAAATTATGCACTTATCCTTTCCGCCTGCGATTCCAAGATCCGCATGTTTACCTTCACCGGGGCCATTGACGACACATCCCATAACGGCAATAGTAACATCCTTTTTCATTGAAAGAAGACGATTCTGCCATCTGTCGACAAATCCATGGACATCAAAACCAAGACGGCCGCATCTAGGACAGCTTATGATCGTGACACCGCCTTGCCTCAATCCGCATTCATGAAGGATTTCCCTGCCTGTAATGACTTCATTCTCCGGGGCGGAACTCAAACTGACCCTTATAGTCGAACCTATACCTTCCTTTAGAAGATGGGTGAAAGCCATTGTCGATTTTACGATTCCGGTAATCAGAGGACCTGCTTCCGTTACTCCGATATGAAGGGGAACATCGCTTACTTTTGCGAATTCCTCATTGGCTTCAATGGTCTCCTCTACGGAACTGGCCTTCATGCTTACGACATAATTTGTAAAACCAAGTTCCTCAAAAACTTCAGCCTCCCTCAATGCAGTGTCAGCCAAAGCTTTTGCGCGTGTGATTGTTCCGGCTAAAACCTTTTCCTCAAGATCTTTTGGAAGACTGCCTGTATTGACTCCGATTCTGATGGCGGCTTTTTTCTCCCGGCATGCTTCAACAACAGCCTTGACCCTTTCAATGTCACCGATATTGCCTGGATTTATTCGGATAACCGGAACAGTTCCCTTTAGACATTCCAGTGCAAGCCTGTAATCAAAATGAATGTCGGCAACCAGAGGAACATCCGTATGGGATTGAATGACGCAAAGTCCATGGGCACTTTCCATATCTGGCACGGCAAAACGGATGATATCACATCCAAGAGACTTAAGATTGTTGATTTCCTTCAGGATTGAATTCAGCTTTTCAGAATTCTCAGTGACATCAGTGATTCCGTCCTTCCACATGGTCTGGATTGTAACGGGATTGTCACCACCTATAAGAATTTTTCTGATTCCGTTTTCCCCGCCAATTGAAACTACACGGGGTGTTTTGAAAACTTTTTCCATTTTTTATCCTCTAATGACCACACTTGTCACAACCGCAACATCCATTTTCATCACATTTGCGATTTTTTCTTTTTATGATATTTCTGATTCTTTTTGCCAAGACATAGACTACGGCTGCCAGAATTAAAAGCGATATGATTAAAGTTGACCAATATCCGGTTCCCTTTGTAGAAAAATATCCACCAAGAACATTGACCACAAGTGCCGCAACATATGCAAAGAGACATTGCCAAAGGATTGCAAAGGCGGTCCATTTTCCGCTGTTCATTTCACGGCGGATTGCCCCCATGGCGGCAAAACAAGGTGCACAAAGAAGGTTGAACACCATGAAGGAATATGCGGAAACTGGAGTGAAAACATTTCCAAGTGTTGAATAGACATTTCCATTCTGTCCATACAGAACACCAAGGGTACTTACTATGTTTTCCTTGGCAAGAAGACCAGTTATCGTCGCAACAGTTGACTGCCAAGTACCAAAACCAAGGGGAATGAATATCCAGCTGACAAGTCTTCCAATGCGTGAAAGTATTGAAGCGTCGATGGAATCTTCTGAAAGCATTGTGAATACAAGGTCACCCTGGGAATCACGTATCCAGCCAAAATTGCTCAATGTCCATACAACGATGGTTGAAACCATGATGATGGTGCTGGCTTTTTTGATGAATTCCCAGCATCGTTCCCATGTAGTCCTTAAGACATTTTTTGCAGGAGGCAGATGATAAGGCGGAAGTTCCATTACAAAAGGAGAATTTTTCCCCTTGAACATCCTTAACCTCTTGAGGATAAGGCCGGACAAAACAATTGAAGCAAGACCGATGAAATATGCGCTCGTACTTACCCAGGGTCTGCCACCAAAAATACTGCCGGAAATCAATGCGATGAAAGGAACCTTTGCTCCGCATGGTATGAAAGTTGTTGTGATGATGGTCATTCGCCTTTCACTTTCGTTTTCTATTGTACGGCTGGCCATGATTCCAGGGACGCCACATCCTGTTCCAACGAGGATAGGAATGAAGGACTTTCCACTGAGACCAATTTTCTTGAAGAGCCTATCAAGAACAAAAGCAATGCGGGACATGTATCCACAGGCTTCAAGAAATGAAAGAAGCAGAAAAAGAACGAACATCTGAGGTACAAAACCAAGCACACTTCCGACGCCTGCAATTATTCCGTCTACAACAAGAGCCTTGAGCCAGCTTGCAGTGTGCCATGTGGTCATTGCATTTTCAACGAGAGACGGAATACTCATGAACTCAAAACCAAAGAGACTGCAGCTTTGGCCAAAAAGATTGTCGTTAACCCAGTCAGTGGCAGGAGTTCCGACTGTAACCATGGAAATATAGTAAACAAAGAACATGACCAGAGCAAAAACAGGAAGTCCTGTAATTCTGCCGGTAACGATTTTGTCTATCCTGTCACTGAAAGTCAGGCCGCTTTTATTTTTTTTGATATAATAAGGCTTCAAGGCCTCGCACACATAATTGTAGCGCTCATTTGTAATTATGCTCTCACTGTCATCTTCCATGGCAATTTCTGTAGCCTCAATATCTTTTTCTATGTGGCACAGAATCTTGGAATCGATGTTCAGCTCTTCTATGACTTTCTGGTCACGTTCAAAAATCTTTATGGCATACCAGCGCTGCTTTTCATCTTCCATTTCATGGACGCAGGCCTCTTCGATGTGGGCAAGAGTATGTTCAACTTCTCCGCTGAAAATATGCTTTGGCACAAAACTTCCGGTGGCGGCAACCTCGACGGCTATTTCAGCGGCTTCCATTATGCCAGTCTGCTTCAATGCGGAAATCTCAACAATCTTGCAGCCAAGCTTTTTCGAAAGCTCATAGGTTTTAATGATGTCACCACGATGGCGGACAACATCCATCATATTGAGGGCAATTACAACCGGAATTCCAACTTCCACAAGCTGGGTTGTCAGGTAAAGATTTCTTTCAAGATTTGTTGCATCAACGATGTTGAGTATTACTTCCGGACGGTCATGAAGAAGATAGTTTCTTGCAACAACTTCTTCCATTGTATATGGACTCAGTGAATAAATTCCGGGAAGATCGGTGACAAAGACATTCTCAAAACTCTTGATGCAGCCTTCTTTTTTTTCAACTGTAACACCAGGCCAGTTTCCAACGTACTGGTTCATTCCGGTAAGGGCATTGAACAAAGTAGTTTTTCCGCAATTTGGATTGCCTACGAGAGCGATTCTGATTTTTCCGCTTTCCGACATAGACTATTCCCCTATCTCAATCATCTCTGCGTCAGCTTTTCTCAATGAAAGCTCATAGCCGCGGACAGTGAGTTCCATTGGATCCCCAAGAGGAGCAAGTTTTCTCAAGATAATTTCAACTCCCTTTGTGATTCCCATGTCCATTATTCTTCTGCGAAGGGCACCTTCACCATGTACCTTTATTACATTGGCCTTCTGACCAGTCTTCATGTCTTTTACAGTTCTCATAGTACAATTATGATTTTCTAACTAAAGTTGTCATAGAATAACATATTGAAGAATAAAAAAAAAGTGGCATGAGCACACGCCCATGCCATCATTTCTAATCCTCGTAACGGGATACTATCTCAGGTTCCTCAAAACAAAGCCTTACACGAGGCATGGTCTTTATTTCGGTGTAGGTGTCAGTCATCCAGTCACCATTTTCAGCCTTGTCATAGTCAGCAACAGGAGAATCATTAAGGCCGCTTGCAGGAGGCGCAAATATATTCAGTTTCATATCACAAGGTCCCTTCAGTTCATTGTCATAGAAATAAGTCATAAGATCGACAAATTTTGTTCCAGGAGCCTTATAGAACCAGTAGCCGCCAAATTCAAGCATAAGATTTTTTTCCAAAAGATCATCGTCAAAATACACTTCCGTAAAGACAGGCTGCTTTTCAAAATGAAGATCAATGGAAAGGCCCTCACTGTCTTCCGCACCACCCCAGCGAAGTTTGCAAGGCAGTTCAATTTCACCGTCTGCAACTATAGGCTGGCTGTAGAATGGTTTATGAAGCTGGCTTCTGTACATGGCAAGCATAGGCTGTTCAATGCCTACGGAACTATTGTTGGGATCAGTAATCTCAAGACCAAGTCGACCATCATCACGGAACTGATAGAATGTAAATGCATCAAGCCAGTGTTCAGGATCTTTCTCAAGACGGTTCATGAAATGACGCATCATGTTTGACTGAACAAAAGCTCCAGTAACATCCCCGTCACCGTTAAGTTCAGAAAGTACAAATGGCTTGTTCATGCCTGTAATTTCACGAAGACGATGCAAGGTTGCCTTTGCCTGGTCATAGACTTCATCTACATCGTAACAGGCAAAATCATTGAGTCCGTTTCCTTTTTCACAGACACTTACAGGCCATCCCCAGTGGAGTGAAAGATAATGGTCCCCAGACCAGATGTCACAGACCTTATGTGCCTCAAGAAAGATGTCTTCCATCTCAACCTTGCCTTCCTCCTTCATGAACATTCCGGCACAAAGAATTGTCTTTACGTTTGGTGCATATTCCTTAAGGATTTTTGCAAAGCGGACAAAGAAATCGGCGATGGTCTTGTAGTCGGCACGGCGATTGAAACAGAACCATGTTCCTGTACATTCATGGTTGATGCGAAGGTACATTCTTCCGTATGGGCGGAGATCTTTTGCGATACCGATGAGATATTCATCCTCCAGTGTAGGATCCACTGTAAGAGTAAGGACGACATCCATACCACGACGGCGTATTTCCTTCATGTAGCAGAAAGGTTCAGCTTCACGGTTTCCATTGATTCCGCCTTCATATGGGAAATAATCTTCATAAGGGAAATTCCATGCGCCACCGGCCTTGTTTTCAGGCAATGCAATGCTTGCACGCTGTGGCCAGATATCGTCTTTTGGATAATAAGTATACATTAAACTGATGCCACGATGAACTTTCTTCATCTTGTTCAGAATATAATCCTGGTTTACATAAAAGCTTCTCTCACTTCCATCACCCATATCAAGGGCACAACTGGCATTTTTAAGCACAACTTTGTTTGCTTTCATTCTTCAAACTCCGATTTTATTTACTTTGAGTCTATTTTAATCCAAAGGTCGTTTTTTTAATATCAGTTTTTTTCTAATTATAGTAACATTTACACTTAATTAAAATAAAAAAGGCCATGCAGAACAGCCTGAAGCCATTCCGCATGACCATAAATTCAGCAGCAAATCTGAATTTGAATTAGCAAACGATCATAGAGAAAACCATTGCAAACAAAGCAACAGTTTCACAAAGACCAACTACCATGATGTACTGTGAGAAACCCTTACCAGTTTCACCGAGAGCATCAGAACCTGCAGCACCAGCCTTTCCCTGTGCCATAGCTGAGAATGCCATTGCGAGACCAGATGCAATACCAAGACCAAGAAGGAATGATGGATCCTTGCTTGAAGAAATCATAGACTGCATTGTAAGGAAGCCGTAGATTGTCTGTGTAAGTGGAGCACCAGCAAAAACTGTAAGGATAAATGGAGCCGGCTTGTTGTTGAGATAGCAGCGCTTCCATGCACCGATAGCACCCTGACCAGCTGTTCCAATACCAATTGCACTACCAATAGCAGCAATACCCATAACAATAGCAGCACCGAGCATTCCAAAATTCATAATTTAATCTCCTATAAATATTTTTATACATCCTTTTCGCTGAAAGGACTATATTTGAATCCAGACCATGACATTCCCAGGTGGTTGGAGAATTCCAACGTGTTGAGGCGAACACCATGAACAATAACTGACAGAAGGTTGAGGATCATGTTAAGACCATGTCCAAACACGATGAGTGCGATAAATCCGATGAAAAGAACAGCGTGACCGAGCAAAGGTCCTGCCATGCTGTTTACAGTTCCGGAAATAGCGGCACCTGCCAAACCGACTGCCCAAAGGCGGATGTATGAAACAACATCCGAGAATACGTTTACAACACCAAGAAGAACTGAAATGATATTCTTACAGCTTTCAAGGATTGAACCGATTACGCTTCCTGAATAGCTTGAGAAAATGAAGCTGAGAACAAATCCAACAGCAACAAGTCCAATGGCAAGCTTACCAACAGGAATTCCGTTGATTACTTCACTGAATGTAAATACTTCCGCACTTACAACCATTGAAAGCACAACCCAATACATACCTACAACCTGCATAAGCGAACCAAGTTCCCCGATCCACTTCAGAGTCTTGATGTTTGCCGCGATTCCCTTGAGGTGTGCAACTGAAAGCTGCAGAAGAGCAAGGGTAAAGCAGAAAATCTGAAGATTCTGTGCAGTAGTAAGATAAAGTCCTGATTCCTTTTTCCAGAAAATAGGCCACTGTGTGTCACCATAAGCATTTGAAAGCTGAGGCACAGACAGATTTCTGAGCCATTCAGGAATTCTGTCAGGAGTAAGACCAAACCAGGTACATGTAACCGTACCCCATGCGACTGTGGCAAGACCAAGCAAAAGAACAAGACCGGCCATTGAACCGCCCTTTTTGCTTGAAATGCTCTTTACTGCCATGGCAACACCAACAGCAGTCAAAAGAAGTCCGTAGCCGCCATCGCCAAAAATCATTCCGAAGAACACTGTAAAGAACAGCAGGAACCAGCCGGAAATATCATATTCATGATAGCCAGGAACTGTTCCCAGGAAGTCTGTAAGCGGATAAATGAGGCTTACAAGCTTGTTGTTCTTAAGCTTTGTTGGAACAAGGTCATCTTCCTTTGGTTCCGAAGCAACATAAGCCCAGCTGTTTGCAGCACATGCTTTCTTGAACTCCGCCATTGCATCAACAGGCACATAACCTGTAAGCCAGGCAAGACGGGTATTTTCTTCAGAAAGGTCGGCATCCTCGTGTTCCATTCCGCTTGAAATGTTCTCAAATTCGATTTCAGAAAGAAGGCGCTTTCTTGAATCCTTAAGGGCTTCCTCAAATTTCTTTGAAGCAACAATCTCACGGTCAAGACGTTCAATTTCAGCCTTTGCCTTGACTATGTCGTCCTTGAGTTTTTCTGTAGAACATTCAGGAAGCGGAACTGCATATGCCTCTGCAGGAAGTCCTTCCGGACGGTCCTCGAGTTCAGTCTCAGAAACCACAATGAATCTTGTAACTTTTGAAACTGTATTTACAACAACAGTGTTTACGTCCTTACCGATGGATGCATATTTGTCCTGAGGAATTTCATAGAGATAAAGGAAAAGTCCCTTCTCTGTCAAAGCTGAAAGTTCAGCAGGATTTACACTTCCCCATTTTTCAAGACGTGAAAGTTCCTGTGTATTCTGGTTGATCCTGTCAAAAAGAGACTTTTTGCTGTCAGTAAAGGAAATGATTTCCCTTGCCTTCGAAACCGATTCTTCAGCCGAAAGCTTGACCTGCTCGACAGTCTGCTTCTTACCAAGCTTGATCTCCTCAAGTATTGCCAATGCCTTTTCTGTTTCAGATGAAGATTCCTTGTATGCGGCAAGATCCGCACCAGATCCTTCAACTTCCTCAAGATGGATGACACCGGCTTTTCTAAGAGCCTTGAGAGATTCTTTCTTTTCTGCTTCCAATATAACAAGGGAAACTTTTTTCATTTCAACGATCATTTTTCAGTTTCCTCCTTGTCTGCCACATTCTGAAGCTTTTTCTTTGAGATCTTTGAGCGGACAACTGCGGCTACCTGTTCATCACCAAGGAAGATACCGATCTTCTTGATGTTTGCCTTTGTCTCAGGAATCTTAACCTTTTCAAAAAGATTGACACGCTGAGTTGTTGTCCTGAGTTCCTGTGAAAGCAGACGGACCTGCTCGTCAAGGACTTCTGCCATAAGATCAAGCTCCAGTGCCTTTTCCATGCGGTCTGCAGCCATATCAATCCACAAAGGAGTTGAATAAAGGTCATAGTCACCACGACCAAAATCAGCACCTTCGTAGACAGGGATTTTAACACCCGCAATATTGCCCCAACCCTTCTTAATGTTCTTTACAGTTACCATATCAGGCTTGAAGGCATCTTTTTCACCAAAGACTGAAATCCAGTTCTCAAATTCAGCCTCGAGCACCTTTTTCTGTGCACGGACTTCCTTTGCCTTTTCGTCGATGGTGCGGATTTCTGACTGCAGCTGCTGTTTCTTGAGCGTAAGAGTCGGCAGATAGCGCTGATACATTTTAAGCGCATCTTTCTGAGTCTTCTGCTCGTTTTTAGTCAGCTTTATTTTTGCCATAAAATATCCTTATGCGAGTCGAAAATTATTTATTAGGCCAGAATTCATCAATCAATTCTGTCTTAAGACCAGTTTCGTTCTTTTCAAAACATTCAGCAAGGATTTTCCATCCATTGTCCAATGCTTCTTCAAGCGGAACATTTACAGTAAGGTCCATCATCTTTGCTTCAAACTGAACACCATACTTGAGAAGCTTTTCATCCCAGGCACTCATGTTGAAACCCATGGACTTCTTTTCAAGTGTATCCTTGTAAGATGCGTAAAGACGGATCATGGCATCCATCAAAGAACGGTGGTCCTTACGTGTCTTGTTGTTAACCTGCTGCTTAAGACGTGACAGAGAACCGAATGGCTCAATGCGTCCACCCTTGAGGTAATACTGGCCTTCAGTAATGTAACCTGTGTTATCTGGAACCGGGTGTGTAACGTCATCTCCAGGCATTGTTGTTACTGCCAAAATAGTTACAGAACCGGCACCTTCAAAGTCAACGGCTTTTTCATA
>CALELJ010000210.1 GCA_937902445.1 uncultured Treponema sp.
CGGTATTAACGGCTCGTCCAATCATATATACAGCCATTATAATCATCATTCCAACTAACAGTCGTCTTGCTTCATCTGATAGCTTTACAAAATCCAGAACAAATGGCGTTACAATGAACATTATTATACAGGAAATAAAACCGCTAAACTTTTTTCCTCACCTTCCGAAAAACAAATGAAGACAATTATTTTTGTCAAAGTCAGAAATTTAAGGGGATTTTAGATGAGTATCAGAAGGATTCTGATGATTTGTGTATTTTCTTGCTGTGCCTTAGCGGCCAACGCTGCTTCTGTTGCATTTCAGATTGCCCAGCACGAGGATTCAAAATCAGACGTTAGATCTTCATGCTATCAGATAGAAGGTGGACTCTTTGATTTTTTCTTTGACAAAGGAACAATTGTTTCAAACTCACCTGTATTTGTTTCCAATGACAAGACTGAACAGGATGTCGTGTTCAACGAGTCGATGATGGAGGCAGCTCAGGGTGGAGTAAAGTATTTCATTGAAATCCTTTGTGAATTCGATGTTACGGAATCGACAAATCCAGATGCGGCCTTGCTTGAAAACATCAAGGCTGTGACGTGGAAAGTTGTCGATCTGAAAACAGATAAGGTATTGGGTTCCGGCAAAAAGGTTCCTCCATCTGCAAAGCTTTATAAAAAAGCTGAAAAAGGTGTAAGGGATTTTTCTCACGGAATTGCAACTGATATTTACAAATTCATTCGGTAGGTAGGGGCGCATGAAAAAGCTATTTTCTGGATTATTGGTATTTTTGCTTGCTGTAACAATGTTTGCAGATTCAAAGGACGTTGTTGACGGCGTAATTGAAGTTGCGGACGAAGGAAAATTTCCTGCAGGTCATTTTGGACAGGCTGCCGGCTATCTTCCTGGTGACAGCATTTTTGTTTCAAATCCTGCCACAGGCGTGACACTCCAGTTCCTTAACCTTGGAACTCTTGATTCCGCAGAAGGTGTCGCAGTCCTTCTCTCAAAGGAATCAGCAAAGACATTGGGTCTTGATCAGGATAAAAATGTACGCTGCAAGCTGAACATGCGTTACGGAAGTTTTGATGAATCTGTTGTTGGTCAGGCTGTCATCGATGAAAATGATGCTGTAAAACTTGCAAAGGCCGATGTTAAAGTTCCGGCTGAAGAAAAAACTGCTGAACCTGTGGCAGTCGAGGAAATCCCTGCTGAGGTTGTGGAGGCTGTTGAAGACGCACCTGTTGCTGGAGTTCCATTGATTGAAGAAGAAATCGCAGAGGAAGTTGCCGAAGAATCTCCTGCTGAAACTGAGGAACCTGTTGCTGTTGCGGTTGAATCTGAAGAAGAAATCGTAGAAGAATATGAAGTCGATGACGAGGATTTCGCCGGAACAAAGAAAGCTGTCGAAGCTCCATCTCCTGCTGAAATTGCGGAAGTTGAGGAAGCTGTGGCTGCTGAAGTTGTAGAAGAGGCTGTGGCAGAAGAAATCGTCGTGGAAGAAGTTCCGGCTGAAGAAAAGACAGTTCCTGTTGTTGAAGAATCTGTTCTTGCTGATACAAGATCAGTTGAAGAAGAAGTTGTTGCAGAAGAAGTTGTTGCGGAAGATGAAGAATATGCACCAATCGTGCTTGTTCCAACTGAAAAGGTAGTTCCGGAAACAGCTGAGACTGTTGTAGTTGAATCGGCAATGTCTTCAAGAGAAGAAACAGTTGTTCCAGTTGAAGAAAAACCTGTTGAGACAAAGGTTGAGGTTGCTGAAACAAGAACTGCATCTCCTAAAACATCCTTTGAAAAATACGTTGTAGAATCTGAAAACCTTCTTCCTAAGAACAGCTGGTATGTTCAGATTGCAAGCTACGGAAACGTTGAGAATATCGAAAAGACAGTGAACAAGTATTCAAAATATCCGTTGAATCTTGTTCCTAACGGAAAGGGCGCATACAGAGTCATCATTGGACCACTCAATGAAGATGAATACGCTTCCGTCCTCAAGAAGTTCAAGACATTTGGATTCAAGGACGCATTCCTTAGAAAGAAATAATCTGTAAAAGTCATAGAAATCAGAAAGGGACTTTTGTACTGGAGAAGTGCAGAAGTCCTTTTTTTTTATTTTTTCTCCTCTAAAGCCGCACTTTTTTTTCTGTGTTCGATTATTAAATCTATAGGGGGTTTTAAAACCTTCCTGTGGAGGAATAATCTCTGTGAACAAAAAAATAATTTCATCTGTCATCGGTGTTTTCCTTGGATATCTTGCATTCTGCCAGCCGCTTTTGCCTGAAGGAATGTTTTCAAAAATCACAGGAGTCAAAAACGTCAACGGAAACGGAAGAACCTGTTTTACCCTTGTCTCTGGAATTGACCGTGATGGAATCAGGCAAAACTGTCTTGTTAAATCCAATGGCACCGGCACTGAGACAATCTGTCTTGAGGAAGAATTTGACCTTGGTAATGATGAAATTGCTGGTGTCGATTCATATGAAAAGTATGGGAATTCCATTTTTGTTCTGAAAACACCTGGCAATTATTTTTATCTTCTTTTGTGCAATCCTATGGGGCCTCTGGTCCTTAAAAAAATAAAAGGTGAAACTGAAGGTCCTGTTGATTCAATTAATATCTCGATTTTTCCTTCCAATGAAATTCTTGCAACTTATTTTTCAGCCGGAACAATTTACACTGCATTGCTTTCCATTCCTGATGGTCTTGAAACAATTGATGGAGCAAAAATGGATCTTGGCTCCTTTATTTCCATGAGTTGCAGAACCGCTGATGAAGCAAACTATGTTCTCCTGCGGACAAAAAAAGATGGTGCCGTCGTTGATCAGCTTCTTGCCTGTGCAAAGGGCGGTATCAGGAAACTTTTTCAACAGGAGTCCGCTGACATAGTTCCTGTGGGATTTATTGATGGAACTGAACCAGGAGTTTTTTATTTTTACTTGAGAAACTGGATTTATTCCTGCAACGGAAATCAGGTTTTTAAAGAAGTCGAAATTTTTCATGACGGCATGGTTGATTCCATTCGTTCCGTAAAGAACTGCGGAGAAATTCTGTTTATCGTAAAGGAAATTATACAGAACGAAGGAGAAAAAATTTTTCTTTATGACCGGCAGAATCTTCTTTATGAATCCGGACTTGTTGGTGCGGTCAAAATTGCCGGAGACAAGGATAAAAACTATTTCTGCTTTGGTTTGAATGGATGCATTGAACAATATGAATTGATTCCAGGTTCCGACAGAATGAATCATGTAAGGGCCTATGCCGGCTATGAATTATGCGGTACTTCAAATTCCATGGTGCCTTATCTGCTTGTAAAAAAGATTAGCGATCATTCGACTAAGATTGTTGATGTTTCGTTTAACTCCATCCTTGAAATTCCTGATGGAGTCACTGGTTTTCTTGGCATCCATGCTGTGGGAAAAACATTTGCTGTAGATGACAGGAAAAATCTCTATCTGTACGACGGTGAAAAATGGAATGTCCATGGTGCCGGTTCCCTGAAATCTTTTACAGAAACAGTCAATGGCGTCAAATTCGTTTCATTTATTGAAAATGGCGATTTGAAAGTAGTTTCCATGGAGAAAAAATATGAATAAGAAAATTTTTATTGCCCTGATGATGACTTTCGTTTCATTCAAGCTTTACTCCTACAATTTTGAAGAATATACCTCTTACGGCAATGATTATATTCTTTCAATTTCTGTTTTTGATGATAAGGTTGTGAGAAGGGATAATATTTTTTGGACAAAAACAGAAAAACCCAATATTTCCACGAATGCAAAATTCCGCGATTCGATTCTTACTTATGAGAATTCCAAACCGATGCTCGTTGTAAATGAATCCGGACTTCCCCTATGGAAATGTTCAGTCGAGGTTACGTTAAGTGACCACACAAAGGAAACTATCACTGAGTTTGCCTGTGTCATGCGGGATAACTGCGTTCCAGCTCCCATTTTATACTGTGACGGTGTTGAAAGGCGCTACACAAGGGATACCATATTTTCTGACAAGGCTGTCTCAATGGAATGTGTTTTTCCTGATGAAGATTGCTGCATACAGGATGCAGAAGGTTCCGGCTATAAAGTCCAGTCCGTTACAGTGGATGGAAAGAAACATAAATTTCCGGTTAAAAGAAAAAACAACAGCTATTCATTTACAGTTGAAGAAGAGGGTATGCATACCATCGAACTTGAATGTGAGGATCTCATGGGGAATGACTATTACTCAAGGTATTCCCTTTGCATCGATATGTCACCTCCTGTTTTCAATTCGATAGAAATAAGCACCGTTAATGAATGGACCAGAGAAGATGTTATAGCAAAGATTGATGTTTCCGATGCTCTGTCGGGAATTGATAAATATAAGGGAGGGTACAGACTCCAGGGAAATGAGGAATTTTCATGGTTCTGGATGGAAAACAGGAGTCTTAGTTTCAACACTGATGGCATTTCTTACCTTCAGTTCAAGGCTGTTGATAATGTTGGCAATGAAATCATTACTGAGCCTGTAAAAATCATGATTGATAAATCTTTTCCTGAAATTGTTATTCCGAATAAAACTGATAACAGGCATACCTCAAAAAATTACATTGAGGCTTTTGGGGAGGATAAGAATTCCGGAATAGATGCCAGCTCATGGGAATATGTGCTGGACCATGAAAGTCCGAGGAAAGGAAAATATATAGGGAATCTTTCTGAAGGGGAACATTATGTCCAGTTCAGTGTAAGTGACAACGTGGGCTTAACCTGCGTCCATTCATATAGTTTCACATGTGACTTCACAAATCCAGAAATTAAATTCAAGGATCTGATTACAAAGAGCAATATAATTGAACCTGAAATAACTGATCTTAACCTTGATGCGTCCACCGTAAAATGGAGCCTTGACAGAAAAACATGGACCCTTTCTCCTTATGCTGAACTCCCGGAAGGCAGGCATTGCATATCTTTTTACGCAGAAGATTATGCCGGAAACAATACGACAAAGACGGAAAACATAATAATCGATCATACGCCACCAGTAGTGTGCTTTAAAATCGATGAATATGTTAATTCAAGAAACCTTCAGCTGAATGAATTTTCCTGTACGGAT
>CALELJ010000211.1 GCA_937902445.1 uncultured Treponema sp.
ACGGAACTGTTCTCACTGGCTGTAGTGAAAAGAAAGGAAGCAATTGAAATTTCATCTCCGCTTTGGACCCTGTAGTCGGCCGATGTTTTTTTTTCGTTTACCTTTACAAGACCTTTTCTGATTAGGGGAAAAATTCCGGATTTGACGTTGCCATTTTCAAAAATTCGTGAAAGCACTCTGTCAAGTCTACGTCCGCTGTCATCTGTTCCGGCTGTGAAAGTCTTGAATTCCATAAAGGCAAGTATAAAGGGAAAACCGCTGAAATTCAATTTAGTCCTGTTTTATATAGAAAAAAGTACACAAATAGTGTATAATTCACCCATGGATTTTAAAAGTCAGCTTTCTGCATTTTTCTCTCAGCCCGCATTGCTTGCCTGTATTTTCAGCTGGCTGTCAGCTCAGTTTTTAAAGACACTCATAAAACTTTTCTCAGGTAAAATAAATTCCCTTTCAGAACTTTTTGAACTGCTTTTATGGCGTACTGGAAGCATGCCTTCAAGCCATGCCGCTTTGGTAACGACTTTGTGCACGACAATCGGTTTTCATTCAGGGGTTGGCAGTGACGTGTTCATTCTTTCCCTGGGATTTTTTCTGGTGACTGTCAGGGATGCTGTTGGTGTAAGACGTGCCAACGGACTTCAGGCAGCTTTGCTCAACAAGCTTGGCCGCGTTCTATCTGAAAAGGGAATCATTGAATTCAAGGCAATCAAGGAAGTGCAGGGGCATACTCCGGCGGAAGTAATCATGGGTATACTTCTTGGTTTTGTAATCGGATATGCATTTTGTGTGTTGAAGTAAATGAAGTTCAATAAATCCGTTCTTGTTTCTTTTGCCGTAATTATTGTTTCACTTGTTCTCTGCGTTTTATTCAGGGCCGTTCCCGTTTCCAGGATATGGAACAGCTATTCAGTGCTTTATGCAGACAAATCCCTTTCTGAGGAATATGTTCTTTCAGTCCTTGAAAACCACAACGTAAAGGAAACCATAAGTTTTGCACAGCAGAAAGTTCCTTTCGTTTCTTCCTTTACTCCGGTCATGCCATATGAAAGTTCCGCATATCTGAGGGAAAGGATGGCTTATTTTTTTGACTATTCCGATACCTATTCGCTCTACTATGTTCCAAAGGGAAAAGATTCAGACTGCGTAAAGGCTCTTGAGGAAATTTCCAGGGACACAAACACCATTTGTGGAATTGATGGAAAGGCCCAGTATCCGTGGCTTGTTCCGCTCATTGTTTTTCTTGTTTTCTGTGTTTTCACATGGCTTTCAAAAAACAGGATTGTATTTGTTCTGTCGGCATCCAGCGTTCTGGTTCTTTCTTTTTCACAGGTTTTCTATCCTGTTGCCGCAGCTTCTGTCCTCTACATGCTTTCCTGCTATCTTTCAGTCAGGCTCTGGGGAAGAAAGAAGGCACTTGTTGTACTTAGAAAAAATCTTTATGCGCTGATTCCCATAATCGTTTCTGTTCTTTCAGTAATGATAATTTCAATTCAATCTGCGGTCCTTGTTCTTTTATGCTGTGCATCTTCCGTATGCATGCTGCTGATCTATGATTCATGGGAAAAATACAGGGACTCGAAGATTTCAATGAAGATAGTCAAGATTTTCGCCGCACCCCAGCTTCCTCTCATGTATCCAAGAACAGCAAAGCATACCCTCATGTGCCTTGTTCCGCTGGTATGCATCCTTGTGATTTATCTTCTTACATCAAGAATTTCATCTTCTTC
>CALELJ010000212.1 GCA_937902445.1 uncultured Treponema sp.
TTGACTTTGCCTTACCACTATCTCCAGAAACAGAAAGTACTGCATACTCTTTACTAGTAATAATTACCGCATCCTTAAGCTTTGGTACTTCCTCTGGCACATAATCTGTAAAGTTATCTGTCTGTTCCTCTACTCGCTGTTCAAAAGCAGTCTTTGCTTTTGATGCGCTGTCAGAATCTTTACACTTTAATACAACGATTTCTTCTGCTGTTGCACCTGAACTCTCATAAATATATGCTTCTTCAATTTCTACATCTGCAAAATTTAAGAACATTGAAGCAGTATCTTTATCAACCTCTGAAAGCTGATCATCATATGAAATATCAGAGAGAAGTGACTTTGCAATCTGCTCGCAATCAACAACCTTTTCTTCTTCTGCCGCTGCTTTCTCTGCTTCCTTCTTTTCAGCTTCCTCTTCGGCCTTCTTAGCTTCTTCCTCAGCCTTCTTCTTAGCCTTTTTAATACGTCTGTTGTTGATCATGAAGTAAATTGCCGGCATGAGGTACAATGTCATCAATGAACCGAAAGACATTCCACCGAAAACCGTAAGACCAATCGGCTGCATGGATCTTGAACTTTCCGTTGCAAAGAAAGCCATAGGCATGAGGGAAATAACGGTAGTCAAAGTTGACATGAGGATCGGACGAAGACGGTTGCGGGCAGCTTCGATACAGGCTTCCTCAAGTTCGTATCCACGCTTTCTCAAAAGGTTTGTATAGTCAACAAGAACAATACCGTTGTTAACGATTGTTCCGATAAGAACCAGCATACCCATGATGGAAACAACGCTGAGCTGATTTCTTGTGATTGCATAGATCATCATAACACCGATGAACGACAATGGAATTGTAAGGATGACGATGAACGGATCAACCATAGATTCAAACTGGGATGCCATAACGACAAATACGAGACAGGCAGCCATAATCATGATGGCGGCAAATCCCTTTACGGCACGCATCATGTCTTCCATATCTCCACCATACTTTACCATTACAGTTTCATCCTTAGGAATGTTTGACTCGACGAGTTTCTGAACTTCTCTGTAGGCAACATCCATGGAAATACCATCAACCATAGAACACTTGATTGTGATTGTACGTGTCTGGTTTTCACGGAGAATTGTAACTGGTGAAAGATTCTGCTCATAGTGTGCAAAACTTGAAAGAGGAATTCTCTGTCCCTGGCTGTTGACTACTGAAATCTGGTCAAGGTCGTTGAGCTTCTTGCGGTCTTTTTCTGAAAGCTGAACGATAACATCGATATCCTTACCTCTATCAGTATAACGGGTTGCAGTCTTACCGTTGATTGCCGCATTGATTTCTGAACCAACTCCATAAACTGTAAGTCCCATCTCATACATCTTTGAACGGTCTACTACGATTTCTGCCTGTGGAAGACCGTCAGCCTGGTCACTTTCAACTTCCTGGACGTAATCAGAACCCTTTTCCTTCAGAACATCCTGAACTGCCTGTGCATAGCTTCTAAGATTTACAAGGTCATCACACTTAATGCTGATTTCCATTTTTCCTGAAGAGGCACTGTTGTTGTTCGTACCGAATTTAAGTTCAGCACCAGGGAACTTGTCAAAATATTTGCGCAGCTTATCCTTGGCAGATTTTTCATTATCGTAGCCAGGGAGTCGTTCAGCTTCCGGATAGAGAGTATAGGTGATTTTACCAGTGTTGGTTTCAGAACCTGTTGAGAAGACACTTGTTCCACCAACCTGAATTGAAATAAACCTTGTACCCTTGATTTCTTCCTTTGTAGATTCATACATACTGAAAATAGTATCTTCAGTTATATGGACGTTTGTTCCCTGAGGAAGAGTAAATTCCACGGAAACGGAATTTGATGCTGCAGGAGGCATAAAAATGAATCCAACAAATTTAATTGCAGCAAAAGAAAGGATGAGTGCTATAAACAGACCGGTTACAAACATCTTTCTGTGATGCAGAACAAAACCGACACCCTTGGCATACGAGTTTTCAAGCCACAGGAAGAATCTGTTGAAGGCATTGTTGATTGCATAACCAATTCCGCTTTTTTCCTCGTTTACAATTT
>CALELJ010000213.1 GCA_937902445.1 uncultured Treponema sp.
TGAGCTCCACGCGGTGGTCGGTCAGCCGGTTCTGGGGGAAGTTGTAGGTGCGGATGCGCTCGCTGCGGTCTCCGCTTCCGACAAGGCTCTTCTTGATCTCAGCCTGTTCATCGTGCTGCTGCTGCTGGAAGAATGCATAAAGTCTGGACTTGAGTTCGTTATATGCCTTTTCCTTGTTCTTGATCTGGCTCTTCTGGTCCTGCTGGATTACAACGATACCAGTCGGAATATGTGTAAGGCGAACTGCGGAGTCTGTAGTATTAACACACTGACCGCCTGGTCCACCTGCGCGCATTACGTCTACTCGGACATCGCCTGGGTTGATTGTAATGTCTGCTTCTTCTGCTTCCGGAAGTACTGCGACTGTGATTGTAGAAGTCTGAAGTCTTCCCTGGCTTTCTGTTGCCGGAACACGCTGGACTCGGTGAACTCCGGATTCAAAGCGCAATGTTCCGTATACGAATTTTCCGGAAATTGATGTGACTATCTTGTTGAATCCCCCGACTTCGGTTTCCTGAGCTTCCATTGTCTCTGTTTTCCAGCCTTTGCGTTCAGCAAGGTGGATGTACATTTCCCATACGTCGCGTACAAAAAGTGATGCTTCGTCACCACCTGCTGCGGAACGGATTTCAAGGATGATGTTCTTTTCATCAAGTGGATCAGGCGGAATAAGCTTGAGCTTGATCTGCTCTTCCATCTGAGGTTTTCTTTCCTCAAGTTCCTTAAGCTCTTCACGGGCCATTTCCTTCATTTCAACATCATCTTCCATTGTGATCATTTCTGTGGAATCCTTGATGCCGGAAAGAATTTTCTTATATTCAGCATAGAGTTCGCATACTTCAGTGAGGTATCCGTTTTCTCTCATCGTGTCCTTGTATTTCTTCTGGTCCTTTACAAGATCAGGGTCCATTACAAGCTGCTGAACTTCCTTGAGCCTGTTTTCGCATTCATCGAGTTTTTTGATTAAATCCATAGCAGAAAAATATATAGTGTTTGCGGTAAAAAATCAAATGCCGGTGCATTTACTGATTTTATGCCTGGCCTAAAATTATGATGCAGTTCTTGACTTTCCAGTCACAGGTCTGTTTCTTTGCTTTCATGGCGGAATTGAAGAGTTCCTTAAACCGCTGGAATTTTTTGTCGCCGGTTTTATCTGCGATGAATTTTCCATAGGCTGAATTTTCCGTGTCAAACCATTTTGCGGATTCTGCTTCCGTTATGCGGCGTTTTTCAATCTGGGCAAAAGGAATGCATTTGCATTCAAAACCTTTATTCCTGAATGTTTCTTCAATGGTTGTCTCATCCCAGTTGAAGAGTTTGTTCTCATCGCTGCTGAAAAAATCTTTTTCTGCTTTTTCGATTTCTTCGAGTATCAGTCTGTCCTGACTGTTGCCTTCAACAAGACGGCTAAGATGCTGCCCACCGCTTGGAATTATCTGACTCAAGACGATTCTGAAGTTATCCGCAAGCATGCCTTTCTCTTTCAACGCTGTAAAAGTTCCGGCTGCATTATCCATATCGCTTTTTGTGGCCAAAATGTTTCTTGCAAAAAATCTGTCAATCTCAATGTCATCAAAATTTTCGATTGTCTTTAAAAGATTTTCCTCTGCCCAGAGATTGCCTTCTGCCTGCACTGTGAACTCCGGTTTGTCGAGTTCTGCGAGGGTAGAAGAATACTGGTTGAGGGTATCAAGACCTTTCTGGCTTCTGCATATTCCGTAGACATGGCCTTCAGGAGTTTTTCTGATGAGATCAAAAACAAGAAGTCCGTCATCAGCATTGACCGCAAGACACCGGTGGTGCCTTAGAATTTCTGCCGATGCAATCATTGCGTTGCGGGTCTCAAGAAGTGTTTCCGCGCGGTTGAGTTCAGTCCTTGCTTTCCATGCGTTTTCCGCTTTGTTTAGTGAAGCATCTTTTGATTTGTCTTCCGGTGTGA
>CALELJ010000214.1 GCA_937902445.1 uncultured Treponema sp.
TGATTGGAGTTCCAAAGACATTCAAGGTTCCATTAGCACTGCGGTTATTTTCAGAGATTTCTGAAATGAATTTACCATCCGCATATACGGAACCGGGAACAGGATCCACAATGGTAACGGAAACTTTTGAGTCACTTTTTTTTATCATGTCACCACGTACAATAAACTGAGAAGAATCCTTGAAATGATAGGTTATCATTCTTGAATGATAGCCCGGGCACTCAACCTTCACAGTGTGCTTTCCGCGGTCAATATCAACCTTCTTAGGTATTCCATCAAAGAAAATTCCATCGATGGTGATTTTCACGTCTTTTCTGATCTCTTCAGGCTGAATTTCAAAAAACAGTTCAACCGGAAGCTGATTTGTAATCAAAGGGCCAAGATATGAGGCAATATTTCTTACTACGGAACTGCAATCCCTGAGCGAACCGACTTCAGTAACTGATCCTGCAAGATTTTTTCCCGGATAGACATAAAGGCTGCAGGTAACAGAAAAATAATTTCCGTATACGGTTATGGTTCCATCAATCATTCCGTTGATCTTTGCGGAAACCATTTCTTTTTCAAACACTCTGCTCTGGGGTCCCTGCTTCAGCGCTGATTCAGAGACATTGTAGAGAACTGAAGGATCATTTTTATACAGAACAATTTTCTCCGACTTTGGATCTTCCAGCAACTTTTCCGTTTTCTTCACAAACAGATTGGTCAATGGATTGAACAGCAGATTGTAGTCAGACTCAACCTTTTTGGTTTCACCTTCATATTGTTTTCTATATTCATCGCGAATCTGATCTGTCTTTGCAAGATTCTCATCTATCTTGTCTTCCACTTCCTTGATTTTTTTCTGCTGCCCGGCAATCGCTTTCTTAAGTTTTTTTTCACTGGATGTAGTAAGAACAAGCGAATCCCTTTTCTTATTTTCCTTTGACAACTGAAGGAAAAGTGACTGCCGCTCAACAAGGAGATTCTCAAGAGTTCTGTCCATGAGTTCTTTACTTGAAGTATTTCTTTCAATTCCTTCCGAAATCTGCTCAAGAAGAATCTGCGGAATCAACGATGAAAATTCTTCTTCAGAAACATCGCGTTTTTTATTCTGGGTAAAATCAAATTTTCTGGCGGCAAGAACCCAGTCGTCAGAAAACACATGAGATATTAAAAAAGAGAAAAGAAATGCAAAGATGAAAAAACGTTTATTCAACATCATCCATGTCATCTTCATCTGGAGTAAGAGACAACCCCTTCCATTTTGCCGAAAGGAATGCATCGAGGAACGGATCGATGTTTCCGTCCATGACATCATGAATGTTTCCTACCTTCAGTTTCGTACGATGATCATTTACCATTGTATAAGGCTGGAAAACATAGGAGCGAATCTGGCTTCCAAAGGAAATGTCCTTCTTTTCACCGGCAAATTTCGAGTTTTCCTTTTCTTTCTGTTCCTTATAATATTCGTACAATCTTGAACGGAGAATACTCATGGCCGTAGCACGATTCATAAGCTGGGACCTTTCACTGTCACAGGCAACGACAATTCCAGTCGGAATATGAGTAAAACGAACGGCTGATTCAGTCTTGTTTACGTGCTGTCCACCCTTTCCGCCTGAACGATATGTATCTACACGAAGATCCTTTGGATCGATATTGACTTCAATATTGTCATCGAGAACCGGGAAAACATACACAGAAGCAAAAGAAGTATGACGGCGGGCATTGGCATCAAATGGAGAAATGCGCACCAGACGGTGAACTCCAGCCTCTCCCTTTGTAAAGCCATAGACATAGTCTCCTGAAATCCTCATGTTTATGGATTTAAGACCACCTTCCGCTTCTTCCTCTGAAACGACTTCAATCTTGTAACCGTGGCGTTCTGCCCATCTCTGATACATTCGGCTCAACATAAAAGTCCAGTCACATGCTTCAGTTCCGCCTGCCCCTGCATGAACAGAAAGAAAGCAGTCATTCTTATCTACTTCATCACTCAAAAGATTAAGAATGCTGTAATGGTCATAGTCCTTGTTTGCAGCCTCATACATTTCTTTGAGTTCAGCTTCAAGGGCCTGGTCGTTTTCTTCCAGCGCCATCTGGTACATGGTCTCAATGTCATCGATGTCGGCAACAAGTTTCTGCCATGGCTCGATTCTTCCCTTGAGGAGCTTTATGTCATTCATTACTTTGGTAGCCTTCGCATTGTCATCCCAAAATCCCGGGGCATTTGAAAGGGCTTCTTTTTCAGCAATTTTTTTGTTTATATCATCAACGTCAAGTTTTCCCCAAACGGAGAGTATATTTTCTTTAAGCTGTGAAATAGGTTCCTGATAATCTTCTACCATAATATAGGCCTCATTTTTAAAATCTTTACGACCTCTGAGCTTCATCATTCCAGAGGAACATTCATCTGCACTGTCCTTTACGCCGGCGTTTTCATCTTGAAGGAGCACTGCCGCTGAACTGACATTTGCGCCATTTTTTCTGTTTCATTTCCGTAATGACAAAGAGACCGTTGATTGGAAACTGATAGATTCTAAGCCTGTCATAATAATCAGTCACACGGTCCAGATCCTTTTTGAGATTTGACAGTTCATCCTCGCGGACTTTCATACATTCCCAGCATGAACGCTGAATCTTTGTAAAACCATATCTCGTGAGAATATCAACCAGTGATTTGCCGCTGTCAAGGCTACCCGGTTCAATCATAACAGAAACAAACATGTTTAATAGGATAATTGAAAGAACATCTATTGTCAAACAGAGTAAGTTGCCCTAAAATGAACAGTATGACAAACAGAATACGTGCGCTTTGCTTTATTTCTTCCATATTAATTTCAATTTCACAGGCAGTTGCCCAGTCTACAAAGAATGTCGTTACTGGAATCAACGCTGAATCCACATCCGGAAAAACAGTGACAGTCAGCTGGGAATCGCCGGAAGATTCGTCTTCCGTATCGACTTTCCTTGTATACCGTGAAAAACAGCCATTGACCAGCTGGACTCAGATTGAAAACATGGAACCTGTTGCCATCCTCAACGGAGGGGAAACATCCTATACTGATTCCCTGAGAACAAGCCAGGAATACTACTACGCAATCATTACTGTAATTTCCTCTGCAAAGAGAAGCAATTCCGGACTCTACTATGATGAACAGATGGACGGTTCCGTAGAAAACAAATCAGACGAAACAATCATCAAGACAGTTCTTCCCGGAGTAAACGCAACAGTAAACGGAGCACGCATCAAGACATCAAAAAACAGAAACAAAAAGACTGTGATCCAGAAAAAGGAACCTTCCGTAAAGGAATACAAAAACGGAGAACTCAGAGAAACTCCACTTCCTTACATTGATGTCCTGGATGAAAAACCGGCACATGAAAGCACCATTTCAAGCCAGTCTAAGGAAAAAGCAAAAACCTTGATAAAGGGTTCAATCACGTACAAAAGAGATCCTCTCCCAGTCCACATTTTCGAAGAAGACCTTGTGAGCCCTGCTGGAGGAGATGAATATCTTCTTTTTGAAATCCTCAAGACATATTTCATCAAGAAGCAGTACACTGAATCCATCACCGCATTGAGAAAATTCCTTGCCCAGAACAGAACAAAAGCCGTTGCTGACAGGGCAAGTTTCTACCTTGGGGAATCATACTACTACACGGGAAACTTTCCTGCAGCACTTACAAGATTCCTTGCACTTGAGGACACCTATCCGGAACTTACCCGCCGCTGGATTGACAGCAGTCTGGACTTGTTCAACTGAGTTCGGCGTTAGAGATGTCCCGCACCGGATGGTGCGGGATTTTTTTTGTTTTTCAATTTTTTTTACATATTAAGCATAAATTTTGTACTCTATGGATTCACTTTGCATTATATTCAAATCAATACAGCGTTGATCACGACGCAGTAAACCCCGGCAAAAAAGGAGACCACTATGGATTTAGGAACAGGATGGAACTTGGGAAACACACTTGATGCCCACAACGCAGACACATTTATCAATCAGCCTGAAAATACGGAAACCAGCTGGGGACAGCCAATGACAACAAGGGAAATGATAGATGGACTTGCCAGAAGCGGAATCAAGACCATCCGTCTGCCAGTAAGCTGGACTCCCCATGTAAACGTCGACTATGAAATCAATGAAGAATGGATGAACCGCATACGCACAATCGTCGACTGGTGTATGGAAGACAATCTTTATGTTATCCTCAACATCCATCACGACAACTATATAAATGACAACATAGTCTATGCATTCCAGGGCTATTACCCTTCACTCAAGGCAAAGGACAAGTCAATTGAATTCGTAAGCAGAATTTGGACACAGATTGCAGAAGCCTTCGCAGATGACAGATACGAAAATGTGATTTTTGAAACCCTCAACGAGCCTCGCTTAAGGGGCACTCCAGATGAATGGAACTACAACCCGGAAAACCCAAAGTGTCTTGAAGCCATGGAGATGATCAAAATCCTCAACCAGCATGCAGTCCAGGCGATTCGTAATGCAGGCGGAACTAACAAAAGCCGCCTTATAATGGTTCCGTCTTACGTAGCATCTCCTGATGCTGCCTTCAACAGCGCTTTCCAGTTCCCTGAGGATATCGAGGGCAACAAAGAGAAAATCGCTCTTTCCGTACATATGTATACCCCATACAACTTTGCAATGAACTGCGGTGAAGGCGGATACTGCGATTTCACCATGCAGACTAAAAGTGACATCGACTACTACTTCAACAGGCTCAAATCCGAATTCATCGACAAGGGACATCCTGTAATCATCGGTGAATATGGAGCCACAAACAAGAACAACAAGGCCGACCGCATGGTCTGGTTTGACTACTATGTGAAGGAATCCTACGCAAAGGGAATCTATTCAATTCTCTGGGACAACGGAATCGCAATGAACGAAGAAAACCCGGCGGAATCATTCGGATTCTTCAACAGAACGACATGCACCTGGTATGACGAGGACATCAGAAAAACAATCCTTGATGCTGTTGCCTGCAAGAACTGAATTGAAATTTCGCCATGATTGTGATATTATAGTAAAATCATGGCAAAACCAAAGACAGAATTTACAGTAAACCAGACAATTGTTTACCCAAGCCAGGGCGTTGGTAAGATCATCGATGTTTTCAAGCGTGAATTCAAAGGTGAAATGGTATACCACTACAAGATCTACATTGAAGTTTCCGACATGAACGTCATTGTGCCTGTAGACAACGCAAAACTCCTTGGTATCCGTGCAATTGTTTCAAAAGCAGAAGCCAAAAAGGCTCTTGAATCCATCAGTGACGACTACGAGCCGCCAACATCAGACTGGAAGCTCCGCTACCAGCAGAATCTTGACCTTCTCAAGAAAGGAACAGTTGGTGACATTGCTGCCATTGTACGCTGTCTGTATCACCGTTCAAAGGTTAAGGAACTTCCAATTCTTGAACGCAAGCTCTATGAAAATGCCAAGACACTTCTTGAAAATGAAATTGCTGAAGCATACGGAATCACTCCAAAGGAAGTAGAGGTAATGCTCCATGCAAAGCTTGAGCCACTTGGACTCAAAATTGAAAAGAAGCAGACATTTACAGAAGATGAAGATGATGAGGATGAATTTGAAGAAGATACATCTACATCAAAAGACAATGACGATGATGACGAGGATTAATTCTTGAAATCACTAGCACTTGTTCTTGCAGCCGCAGGCTCGTCCTCAAGGATGGGCCTTGGCAAAAAAAAAGAATATCTACAGCTTAAAGGCGGAACGGTCCTATCTTGTTCCGCCCGTATTTTTTTAGAGTCGGCACATTTTTCGACCATTGTTGTTGCTGTTCCAAAGAATGGAAAAGCGGATGCACAAAAAGCATTTTATGCCGACCCTGAAATAGAAAAACTGACAGAAGACACCAGAGTTCTCTTTGTTGAAGGCGGCTCCACAAGACAGTCTTCCGTCTTGAATGCCCTTAATGCAATCAGCGATAAGGATTCAATAGTCCTCATCCATGATGCGGCACGTCCTTTTGTTTCAGGTGAAATAATCAAAGCCGTGATTTCATCCGCAGATGAACATGGAGCTTCGGTTCCAGCAGTGGCTCCCGTAGACACACAGAAAGAAATCGGTCCAGACGGAACAATTTCAAGACACCTTGTAAGAAAAGATCTATGTGCAGTCCAGACTCCCCAGGCTTTTGAACTGAGACCTCTTATCCAATGCCATGTCAAAGCCGCCGAAAACAATCACGAATATACCGATGACACGGAAATCTGGGACAGCTTTCCCCAATTTACGGATGGCAGGAAAGTACATATCGTTGAAGGAAGCAAGGAAAACAAAAAGATTACTTTTGCCAGTGATATTCAGGATAGTGGTAATATGATCAAAATCGGAATGGGAACAGATCTGCACAAACTTGTGGCAGGCAGAAAATTTTATCTTGGAGGAATAGAAATTCCTTCTGACAAAGGCGAGGAAGGACACTCTGACGGAGATGTACTGCTCCATGCAATCAGTGATGCGCTTCTTGGTGCCGCAGGACTTGGTGACATAGGTTCTTATTTTCCACCGGACAATCCGGAATGGAAAGACGCTGACTCAAAAGACCTGTTAAAAAAAATATGGGCGGACATCCGTGCAGAAGGATGGTCTTTAAACAACCTTGACTGTGTCGTTGAAACGGAAAAACCCAAATTTCTTCCATGGCGTGAAAAAGTAATCCAATCAATTGCGGCAATTCTTGGCGTTGATGAAAACTGTGTTTTCGTAAAGGCAAAAACAAATGAAAAACAGGATTCCGTAGGCCAGGGAAATGCAATCAAGGCTTATTGCGTCTGCCTGCTGACAAAATAAAAAAAAGGACTGTCTTTCAGACAGTCCTTTTTAATTCACTTTTCAGACATCATTCATCAGTTCCAAGTTCAAGAATAACAGAAACAAGATTTTCCTCAATCTTAAGGCTTCTTGCAATTTCTGAATTATCCCATCCCCTCTTCTTCAAACTGATTACACTAGCTCTTGTCTGTGGTGAAATTCCACTGCTTGAAGATGAAGACTTCTTCTTTCCTGTGTCTTTCATGGAAATTGAATGAAGCAGGTTGATCTGGTTTTCAGTATCATTGTAAAGTTTCTGAAGTCTTTCTTCTGTAGCAGTAAATCCCTTCTTGGAATTTTCAATGCCATCCATCTGGCTTTCAACTTCCTTGATGATGCTCTGCAATGAACTTACCTTGTCCACAGCTTCATTGATTCTTTCACCATTCTTGATGATGGAATCCATATTCTTCTTGATCTTTTCCATCTCATCTGGAAGATCCTTGAATTTTCCGGAGTACTCATCGAGGCGTTTTTCAAGGCTGTTGATGTTTTTGAATGAATTGTCCACAGCCTCTGCTACGCGGTCAACAGTTTCGCTCTTCTTTTCAATGCGGTCAAATTTAGATTCCATGCTGCCCATGGATTCATTGTATTTGTGCATTGTCATCTGCATGTTGATGAACTCATCATTTATTTTCTGAACTTCAAGAAGCTTTGCGTCAATTCCGTTTGAAAGCTCAAGGAGATTGTTGAATTTGTATTCAATGCTGTCAATTCTGGACTGATCAGCACTGTATGCGTTCAGTTTTGAATTAACATCATCTCCAAGGCGGTCAAGCTGACGAATCTGATTTGCAAGTTCATTCAACTTGACATCATATGCTTTGACGGAAGCAATCTTCTCTGAAAGGTCCTCGATACTGCCATCAAGCTGGCGTTTAAGGATGTCGGCCCTCTCAAAAGCGGAAGATTCAGAAACGAATTCTGCAATGCTTTTCTTGATGTCATCAACTTTCTTCTGCAGATTGTTTGTCTCTTCATTAAGCCTGTCAGTTGCACCCTGATATGCAGACTTGTACTCATTAGCCTTTTCAGTAAAGGACTTCTTCAAATCCTTTATCTTAAGTTCAGCATTCTTTGTCTGCTCCTCATTGTATGCCTTGACGTTTGTAAGCATCTCATTGTACATGGTATCAAATTCTTCGATGCGCTTTCTGCTGTCGTTATCAAAGCCGCTGAGAATATCACCTGCCCTCTTTGCTGCTGAAGAGAAATCAGTCTGAAGCTCGGAAATCTTCTGCTCATTTGTCTCTGCAAGAAGCTTAAGCTGTTCATCAATCTGATGGTAATAATCCTCATACTGGTCCTTGAGGCGCACCTTCCATTCCTGGAATTCCTGAACGGCAGTATCAATTGTCGCAGATTGAGTTTCCTGCTTTGATGTAAGAATTTCCTTAAGCTCACTGATTCTGGAATTAAGTTCCCTTTCAGTCTTCTCAAGGTTTTCATTCATGCGAACTTTGTACTCGTCCGTTTCAACCTTAAGGTCACCATCAACGCTTTCAATTGCCTTTCTTATTTCAGCCCTGTACTGCTCGATAAACTCATGAATCCTCTGGTTAACAGAATTGATCTGTTCCTGAATTGTAGTCTGACCGGCAAGAAGAGCACTCTGGAATTTCTTTTCCTGCTCCTGAGTTTTCTTCTGAAGATCACCGATGCGTTTTGCAAGAGATTCCTCATAGTTTTTCTCTATGCTCATTCTCTTTTCTTCATATTCATCGGTAAAGTTTTCAAACTGGCTGTCAAAAGTATTCTTCCAGGTCGTAAGCTTATCCTGAATGTCGTTCTCACGCTTTGTAAGGTCATTGATAAAGGCATCCTCAAATACCTTGACCTTGCTGCTGAGTTTTGCGGCAGAATCCTTCTTAATCTCATCAAGGGAAGTCTGAACTGTCTCAAGCTCTGACTTTACCTTTTCAAACTTTGAGGCAAGTGAAGATTCAAAATCACTCTGATTTTTTGATGCCGTTTCTGCAAACTTCTCAAAATCACCAATAACCTTTTTCTGGCTCTGTTCCATAAGCTTTCTCAAAGAAGACTCAAGCTTATCGACATCAGCTCCGGCAGTATTGAGTTTCTTGAAGCGGTATTCCATTTCCTTCTTGTAGTCACCAAGCTGGCTGTCAAGTTCCGCAAGATATTTTGTCTGTCTTGCATCACACTCAGAAGCGATTTCCCTGGAAACAGAAAGAAGAGTATTGTTCATCTCAAGAAGCTTTGACTTCATCTCAGATGAGAATTCATCAAGCTTTGCGGAATGATCGGCAGTCTCTGATTCTATGCGGGCAGCGACATTTTCAGCGTTTGCCTGAACTTCCTGGAATTTTGACTGAAGCTCGGCGATAGTTCTTGATATGTCTTCATTGTATGTCTTTGACTGCTCGTCAAGAGTACCAAGAGTCGACTTGACTTCAGAATGCATCTGATCAACACGATCCTGGACATCCTTCTTGTATTTCTCAAGATTTGCAGTACTCAATGCACTGAATTTTTCATAAGCGGAATTTTCTTCGCTTTCAGCTTTCTCGAGGATAGCAGAGAACATTCCGTCATATCTTTCCTTAAGTTCATCAGACTGACGGTCTACGGAATCCTTCAAAGCCGCAAGTTTTTCAGCATTTTCCTTTGTATCGGTTCTGACGACTTCCAGAGTGCTCTTTGCGCTGTCAACAGCATCATTTACCTGACGCTGAACATCAGAAATAGTATCCCTCATTTCAGAAACAAGTCTGTCTGCATTGTCTGCAAAAGTACTGCGCACTCCCTCGATCTGAGATTCAGCATCGCGTCTAGCAGATTCCGCATTCAGGGCAAGACTTTCCTTTATTGAATCGATTATGCGTTCCGCCTCTTCCTTTGCAGCCTGGGTCCTGTCACTGATTTCCTGCTCAAGACCGCTTGTCTTTTCCGCAAGGGCACGGGCATTGGCTTCGATAAGTTCCTCAAGCACACGGCTCTTGTTTTCAAGTTCATTCTTGAGGCTGTTTGTCTGATCCTCAATTCTTGAAGTGTATTCGGAAGTAGTAATCTTGTACTGTTCCATTGCACCGTGAGTCTGGTTTTCAACATTGTTGACAAGTTCGGCAAGCTTGCTTTCAATTTCACCGGTGCGTTCGCGCAGCTGCCTTTCAAGGTTATCAGTCCTTTCT
>CALELJ010000215.1 GCA_937902445.1 uncultured Treponema sp.
ATCACAACTTTGATATAGACACAGAGGAAGAGTTCGCAAGAGCCGCCGGGTACCTGGAGGTAAAGCGAATGTAATGCGACGAAGTATAATAGTTGATATAATGAAAATATAATAGTTTTTTCGACATTCCGTTAATGATAAATCCAAGATTTATCATGCACCGGAGAAAAAAACACAAGCTCCGCTCCTGCGCGCTCTAATAGTTTTAAGTTTTCACTGTAGTAAAAGCAAAATGCCTCATCCGCCGCCACACCAATGCGCACCCTGTCTTTTTGCTTATGCGTGCTCGCATACTTTGTTCTAGCGCAGATTTTCTTTTCAAGGCTCCACGCATTGATATCTGATATCAGTAGGTCAACATCCACTGATTCTTCCATAATTGCTGCCGCCTTATCGATTTTATCCTTTAAATCCGATATTTCATCCGGCAGTTTTAGTCCCAGGTGCCTGCTTTCAAGCATTAGCCCTTCCGTTTTCGGAAAATAGCCATATGCTTTGATGCCGCACTGAGTCTCTATCATTTTTGACAACGAATCAAATAGTGGCTTAGAGGTGCGATTAAGTATCACTCCAACAATCTGATTATGAGTGTCCATCGACACAAATCCTTTTATCTCAGCTAAGACAGAGCGCCCCATGCCATGAGCATCTACAACTAGAACTATAGGGGCATCCAAAGTTTTCGCCAAGTGGTAAGTGCTCGCTGTTTCAGATACGCCTCCAAGCCCGTCGTATAATCCCATTACGCCTTCTATCACGGAGACGTCCGCTGTATTTTCATTAGCAAAAATAGCACGCGTAGCATCCTCGCTTGTAAAAAACAAATCAAGGTTTTTTGAATCCAGCCCAAGAACATTTCGATGGAACATGGGATCTATATAGTCTGGCCCGGTCTTGAAGGAATTCACCTTGAGCCCAGAATCCTTTAAAAGTTTAATGAGGCCTATTGTAAATAAGGTTTTCCCGGAACCACTTTTAGGAGCCGCGATTACTATTCTTGGAATTTTCATAGTTCAATTTCCATCAGTAAAATCAAAGGAACAGACAAACACCGGATTGCCGGCATTCATCATGGTGTAGTTTCCGGTTTTGACAGCCTTGCTTATGTTTACAATTACTGTATCCATGTTTGCGACTGGAATTTTTTTTGCCAGATTCTGAATTTCACATAGGGATTCAAGAGTCACTGTATTCAATACAATTCTCATGTGGGGATTAATTTCATAAAGGAACTGAAGGATTTTTTCCATGTTGCCTTTTGTTCCGCCGATAAATGCATGGGTTGCAGCAGGAAGACCTTTAAGCCCATCAGGTGCACATCCCTCAATGACCTGAACATTTTCCGCGCCAAACTTTTCCACATTTTTTTTTGTCAGCAAAACCGCATCTTCATTGCATTCAATCGAAAAAACTTTAATTGATGGAGACAGTAAGGCTGCCTCTACGGAGATTGATCCCGTTCCACTTCCGATGTCATATAAAACTGATTTTTTTCCAAGCCTCAGTTTGCACAATGAGATCATGCGTACTTCTTCCTTTGTCATAGGAACTTTATCACGTGTAAATCTATCGTCAGGAATTCCTGGAGTAATCATTTCGGAAATCTTATCCATAATCAAAACCGCTCCTTCAATTTTCAAAGGTTATCATACCACAATAAAGTCCTTCCTTCAGTTCCGGTAGAAGAATATCTTTACTGATTTCAATCACTTCTTCGTCAGCATAGCCGAGATTATATCCCAGGTGGATGCTGATTCTTTCATGTCTGCAAAATTCCATTAATTTTGGTATGTCATTTTTTCCGCTTGTAATGAAAAAACATTTTTCCCTGTTTGCCAGTGAACCTTTGATTTTTCCAAGCCATTCATCTTCCTGCGTGCCATGAAGGCTGACAATGTTACAGTCATGCCACGATTCACCTATTGAAGATGCAAGATAGGAAATGCAGGATATGCCTGGAAGTATTTTTACATTTATCGATTCAATTTTTTTTAGTTCTTCATAGAGTTTTTTTGTTCCGCTGTAGAATCCCGTGTCTCCAGAAAATAGCAGGAGTACATTTTTCCCCGATATGGAACTTTTTTTTATCTTTTCAATTTCCGGTATTATATCCTGCGCAAGGTAGTATGGAAATTTTTCTGCTGAACTATCGACTGCCGCAATCATTCTGCTGGCACCAAATATGAAGTCTGCGTTTTCTATTGCCTTCCTCACAGCCGTTGTCATATGCATTTCACTTCCAGGACCGATTCCCGCAAGAACCACATTTATTACTGGATCAGAAAACAATTTTATTCCTACCCTTTTTTCAGCAATCCTTCTCAATTCATCATAGCTTGAAACCACATCAATATTTTTTGCAAACTTACTGCTACTGTCACATTCAGATATTACAAAACACATTGTTCCTGTTTTCATGCATGCAGAAATTTTTGAGTCCGTGCCGCCTGCTGAACCGGATTGTTTGGTTACAAGAACCTTTATCCGCTTTTCCTCGATAGTCGCAATATTCATTTTCTCTGAGAAAGGTCCCTGCATCGCCATGATCTGAGATCCTTCAAGACCGGCTTTTCTGCAAAGTTCAAGACTTTCAACAGCAGGTATTACCCTTGCGAATATTCTCTTTCTTGTTTCTTCATCGCTGCAAAATATTTTTAAATCCTTGCTTCCAGTGGTCAAAAGAATTTTGCCATCTGTTTTTTTCAGTGCCTCATATGCTTCCTGTGCTGATGAGAAATATTTCAAGCCTTCAGATTTTTCGTTTCCAGTTTTTCTTTCAAACCTGATTAACAGATCTTTACTGGAAACGGCATCATATATGTTCCTGCTGACTTCTGTTGCAAAAGGATGTGTTGCATCAATTACACATTCATAATTGCTTGTCTCAACAATCTTTTTAATCTGTCCGCAATCAAGACGTCCGGTAACAACATTAAGATTGCCATTTTTTCCAACGATTTCATTTCCATATTCAGTAGCAACATGAAGGTCTACCTGGATTCCATTTCTGCTTATGGCTTCTGAAATTTCACGGCCTTCTGTTGTTCCGCCGAAAACAAGAATTTTTTTCATAATGCATATCCGCGCTTTGTGAGAATTTTTTTAGTTCCGTCGGGGAACAAAACTATTTCACTTTGAGAATTTCCGATAAACACGGTAGTGAACATGTTGACCTTGGCTACCGTTAGTTCAGCAAGAGTGCATACGACCGTTCGTGTGTTTTCTCTACCGATGTTTTCAACATATCCTGCTGCCGTATCTTCTGAAGCCCCGTTTTCCAAAAGAATGCGGCAGGCCTTTTCAAGATAGTCACTTCTTTTATGGCTCGAAGGATTATACAAAGCGATGGCAAAATCTCCTTCCGCAGCCGCCTTAAGCCTTCTGGCTATTGCTTCCCATGGAGTCAAAAGATCACTCAAACTGATGACACAAAAATCATGATTCAAGGGACAACCAAGTTCTGCGGCTCCACTTATGGCGGCTGTAATTCCAGGAACCACACATAAATCAACTGTTCTGTATTCTTCAACCTCAGAAATCAGCTGCAATACAGGAGATGCCATGCCATAAATTCCTGCATCCCCACTGCAAACGAGAGAAACAATTTTCCCCGCAGTCGCAAGGTCAAGGCATGAGCGGCATCTGTCAATTTCCTGACGCATGGGAGTTGAAAGAAATTCCTTGTCCGGAAAGATTTCTTTTACGAGATCAACATATAAAGTATATCCTACAATTACATCTGACCTTTCCAGCACATTGTATGCTTCATAAGTCATCTTGTCTTTTTCACCGGGACCAATTCCAACAACGTACATTTCTTTTTTCATAGACAACTCCAATTGATTGAAGGTTTTCTCTCAGCCACAGCCACGGTCATTCCGTCGGAAGAAATTTTTTCAATTATGAGTTTTGCGTCAGTTCCTGCACACACAAGGGCGGAACTCTCACAGACACATCCCACACCGGTTGTTTCCCTGACAAATTCAGAATTTGATTTTACTCCCTCTGCCTTGCAAAGAACATCTTCAGAATATGTAACAAAAGGTACGTTCATGAACTGGGAGAACATGCACAACCCCTTTTCCTTTTTTTTCAAATCAATGCTTGAAACCGCAAATATCCCGTCAAGAATTTTTCCACTGACCTTCGATTCGATAAAATTTTTTATTTCCTCAAAAGATTTATCTTTTTTGCATCCAATGCCAAGACAATAGTTTCTGGTGGTAAGATTAATCAAGGATTTCTTTTCATATTTCGATTCAGTTATGGCAATTCCTACAGTTTCATTTTCTGGAATATCCTGAACTATTTTCAAGCATGACGGTAACTTCCCCGTTGTTTTTATTCCGCCTTCAATATAAACGGAAACCTTTTCTCCAGCCAGAATTCTTGAGGACACAAGTTTTATTCCCTGCTTGTCATCGATCTTCAATCCATTTTTCATCGCAAACAAATCGACAGAAAAAGAATCATTTACATCCGTTGCTGTCGTTATTACCGGAACTGCATCAATGGCGCCGGCTATTTCTTTTGCAAGTACATTCCCACCTCCAACATGACCTGACAGAATGGGAATTACAAATTTTCCATTATCATCGACAACGATTACAGGACAGTCAGTCATTTTCGAATTGACGAAAGGCGAAATTTTCCTTACTGCTATTCCGGATGCACAGACAAAAACCAATGGTATCCGGATTTTAAATGATTCCGAAATGATTTCATCCCCTGCATCGGTTTTTTCAAAGACGTGATCCGTGAGGATATTTTCTATTTTATCACAGAGGGATTTTCCCTTTTCTGTATATGCGATGGTTCTAATCAGCACTGGCTTTAACCTTCCTGTATTCCGTTTCAAATTCCGGATTGTATAGTTTTGATCTGCTGTAGGCGCTGTGTTCAATCACTTCACCGACAATTACAAGGGCTGTCTTTGTTATTCCGTTTTCTCTGGCGGTTTTCTCAAGGGTACCAACTGTACATTTGAAGATTTTTTCTTCCGGCCAGGTTGCCTTATATACTATGGCGGCTGGCGTCTGAACATCCAGCCCACCTGCGGCAAGTTCACTGCTTAGTTTTTCCAGAAGTCCTGTGCTGAGATAGATTGCCATTGATGACTTATGGGATGCAAGACTTCTGATGGATTCTTCCGCCGGAACCTTTGTTTTTCCTTCCATTCTTGTGATGATCAAAGTCTGGCTTACATCGGGAAGAGTATATTCAAGGTTCATGGATGAAGCCGCACCAAAACAGGCACTTACACCAGGGCAGGTCTCGTATTTGATTCCAAGACCATCGAGCAAATCCATCTGTTCTCTTATCGCACCGTAAATACTGCTGTCACCTGTATGAAGCCTGACTGTCGTCTTTCCGTTTTTTTCAGTTCTCTTTATGACCTCAATCACATCTTCAAGAGTCATGACCGCGCTGTTGAAAATTTCAGTTCCGTCTTTTGCGTATTTCAGAAGTTCAGGATTAACAAGGGAACCTGCATAGATTATGACATCGGCTTCTTTTAAGAGATTCATTCCACGTACAGTAATAAGATCAGCAGCTCCACAACCTGCGCCTACAAAATAAACCATTACATGACCTCCCCGAGAATTTCTCGTGCGTTTTTGCTTTCCGCAAGCAGCCCAAACTGGTTGCTGTATACCATGCATCCTATATTGATTTTTCCATCAGCCCTTTTTTCAAGGAAGTACATTATTTTTTCCAGGAGACATTCCATTGCTTCTTTAGTCCTGCCTTCACTTTCGATTATTGAAATGCCTTCTTCTGTTGTCACCGTATCAATTATCTTTTTTACAGCCGGAACTCCACAGCCTGCCTTGATTGCCGCACATGCAAGGAGTTCCATTCTGCAGTCGGCTTCCTTTGAATGTGTATTGTAAATGCCGCCAGCAAGCTTAACAAGTTTTCCAATATGGCCACATAGCAGCAGATTCCTGAATCCTTTTTCACAGGCTGAATCGATTGTAATGCCAATGAAGTTGGAACATTTTACAGCAGTATCAAGATCGTAGTTGAAGGTTTTCTTCATGAAATCAAGACCGTAGTTTCCTGGAGTGATACAGACACTTTCATGCCCCATGGATTTTTTCTGGTTCAGTTCAACCTTTATAGTGTCAATCAAAGCCTGCGAACTCATAGGCTCAACGATTCCGCTTGTACCAAGTATGGAAATCCCATCTACTATACCAAGCCGCGGATTAAAGGTTTTCTGTGCCACTTCCTTTCCACCAGGAACAGACACAACAACCTTGACCCCATTGCTATAATCCAGAAGAGCACATATTTCCAAAATTTCCTTTTCTATCATCTCCCGCGGAACATGATTGATTGCTGCGTTCCCGACTTTCTGATCAAGGCCTGGCAATGTCACCCTGCCTACACCTTCGCCACCATCAATTACTACGGAAGGGTTTCCACCGTTTTCAAATAAAGTCACCGTACTTAAAATATGAAGGCCGGTAGTACAGTCGGGATCGTCCCCACCATCTTTTATTACACCACAGGAAACCTCTGTCTCACTCATTGCGATGTCACAGAGTTCCGCCTTAAAAATATCGCCTTTGGGTGTTTCAATTTCAACGTGAGATTTTCTTTTTCCAGACAACAGCATCCAGCATGCAGCTTTTGATGCCGCAGCCGCACAACTGCCTGTTGTAAATCCATTTTTCATCTGCATATCACTTTATTCCATAAGATAGAGCATTGACGATTGCGGCTGCAATATTGCTTCCACCTTTTCTGCCTATGTTCACAATATATGGCACACCGGATTCCATGATGAGTTCCTTTGCCTGTACCACGTTTACAAAACCAACAGGAACACCTATGACCAATTCAGGAACAAATTCCTTACGGTCAATAAGTTCCTTTAATGCAACGAGAGCTGTAGGTGCATTGCCTACTGCAAAAATAATTTTCTTTCCAAGTCTTGAGGCATGTTCCATGCTCACATATGCACGGGTTAATCCACGTTCCTTTGCCTCGGCAGCAATTTCATCGTCTGCCATGAAACAATGTACACTGCATCCAAATCTCTCGATGCTTTTTTTATTGATGCCGGTCTTGGCCATATTTGTATCGGTGACTATGTCCGCCCCCTCCTGGATCAGCTTTCTTGCAATCGCAACTGCATCCTTTGAAAAACGTAGGGTATCAGCATAATCGAAATCAGCACTTGTATGGATGCAGCGCATGATTACGTCGGCATTCTCGGGAGGCAGAATGATTTTTCGGGATTCAAGTTCTTCCGAGATGATCTGGAAACTTCTTTTTTCAATATCCTGGGGAAGAACGTATTCAAGCCTGTTCATTTTTAAAACCCTCCCGTATAGCTTTCATGAGGATCCTATTTTCATTGTGTC
>CALELJ010000216.1 GCA_937902445.1 uncultured Treponema sp.
GCATGCTCTAATCAAAAAAAATATTGTATAATGACAATATGTTTAATATTTTAAAATCAATTTATGTTTTTTATAATAGAGAACTTGCCTATAAAGAATGGGAATCTTGTGAGAATAAAAATACTTATGACAGCTTAAAACTTCATGCAATCCCTTTAGAAGATTTATATTCCGATATAATCTTGAATGGTATAATTGATAAAGAATCCATAAGAAAAAACTTTATTGATTGGATTACACCTCCAGAAAATCAACCTGCCTATATAAGAATTCAACAGGAATTATATAGGATGGATGATAAAACTTTTAAGGAACTTTACAGAAAGGCTCAACTTGAATTTAAAAATAATGAGCTTCATACATACAATGAAATTCTTTCATATCTTAGTATGGAATTAAAATTAAAAGACGAAAATATAATTCAAACTGATTTTGAAAAAATAAAAAGCAAGATTCAGCGATATATTAAGAAAAATAAAGATTCCATACATTCTGAGTTTATCTATGATTTTCGTGGTGAAACTTCTTTAAATAATAAAGAATCTGAAAGTTTTTATAATGAAATTATAACTTTCCTTAAGAAAGCGAAAGACGATTTAACAGTTTCAAATATAAAGAAAAGAATTCTAAATTTAGTGTCTCCACGCACAGCACGCGCACGCGCCGGGTGGAGATACCCCACTTTTCGGCGGCCTTTGATCCTTTCATATATTCCATTGAGAAAGTTCTATGATTTGATAAAGAAAATGAATTACAGAGAACAACTTTTTATTTTAAAATCTTTTGAGCAAAGATATGGAAAATATTACAGCAATGAAAAACTACGGGAATCTCATTATCCTGATATAGATTGTGTAAAACAACTTATTGATTTTTATAAATCTGATTTGAGAAACACAAAAATGAGTCCGTTGAATGTACAAAGAAAACATTTGATAAATTTCTATTCAGAATTGTATGAATGGATGGTAAATCAAAAAGATGAGAATGAGAAAAGGACTTAAAACATATTTTGTTATTTCGAAGATATTTCAGAATAATAGTCGATGAAACAAATTCTACTTAACAGAAAGGAGAGTTTTAAAATATGAAAAAATCTTTTTATTCATGGTTGCAGCAGTTCAAATCTGATGAAACTCCTTTAGGGGATTTTTCTAGAGACGTAAAAGCAGATAAAGATTTTCCTCATCAGGCTAGTTCATACAAGCACATACATGATTATCTTGAGAGTAAAAGAGCTTGTGCAAAAGTCTTAGATATTTTCAATGAAATTTATGCGCAATATAAAAAAACAAATGAAACAAAAGCGACTGAATTGACTCCAATTCTAGAATACAAATCCTGGATTTCAGAATTAAAAAATCTCTACAAGAAGGCTCAAATAAAGGCTTCTGTTGCCGTTAATGGTGAATTATTAAATTTTTATTTTGAACTTGGCAAAGACATTTCTGACAAACAGTTTGCCAACACTTATGGTTCGGCCTTTTATAAAATATTAAGTTCAGATTTAATTGCAGAGTTTCCTAATGCTAAAGGATTTTCTCCAACAAATTTGAAATACGCTTTTTATTTTTACGATCTCTATAAAGAAGAATTTCAAAATCGTCAACAACTTGTTGACGATTTATGCAGAATTTCTTGGGGACATCATGTACAGATAATCGGAAAATGCAAGAATGATTCAAAAAAGGCACTGCTTTAAATTGAACAGATTTTTCAAAATATTTGGTCAAGAAATGCAGTTTATGACGACAGATCTACTTCCAAATTGCATATTAAAATTAACAGAACTGCAAAACACCATTCCATTTATGACTGAGATGAATAACGATATAGAAATTATAAAAAAATTTATTGAAAAAAATATAGAAATAATTAATTCTGAAGAAGAATTAAAAGAATATAATCCTCAAGTAAAAACTGAAAGTTCTATCGAATATAACCATTCAAAAAAGCTTAAAGAATTACAGGCAAAGAAATATACTGAAAAGCAACTTTTAGAAAAACTAGAAATTGGATACAAGTTAGGACAATATTCTCCTTACGAGATTCAGTATATTTGGGAAAATTATTTTAAGGAAGATATTTAATTTCAAAAAATGGCTGTAAGAGAAACCAAATGTAAAATGAACTTCTATTCTGCACAGATGAAGCAGGCAAAGCATCACCTTCAATTGATTTGGTTTTCCGTATTGCAAAGGCTCTTTCCATCCACCCCGCAGACCTTTTCCTTCGCGACGCTTCCAAGGCTCAAAACCGCGAACTTTTTTCAAAATATCATGAACTGCTTTTAAACTGCGAACACCTTCCTGAACATCATCAGCAGACCGTAAACCAGCTGGTAAAATCCCTGGCCGAATCGGGTACTGAGTACAGAACCTCACATAAGTAAAAAATTAAGGCAGTTTCCAAAACCGGAGACTGCCTTTTTTAATGAATAAGTCCATCGACCCGGAGGACAAATCAACTATTCTCTTTTTTAATTTGCTCGATTTCTTCTGTGGAAAGTCCTGTAAGTTTCAAAATCTGTTCCATAGACAGTCCCATTGCAATGGCACTTTTGGCCGTCTCCACAGCTTTGTTGTGAGCCCCCTGAGATATGCCTTGAGATATGCCTTGAGATATGCCCTGAGATATGCCCTGAGATATGCCCTGAGAAAATCCCTTTGAAATGCCCTGGGTCATTCCTTCGGAATATCCTTCCTGCATTATCTCATCCCAAAGTTCCTGTGCTGTACTGCTCATAAGTTTTACCCCTTCTTTCTCTTCCTTAAAATATCTTGCCCTTTTTGCAAGAAGCTCCAGTTTCATCTCTGCCGGATTCGAGCAGTGAAAGTCATGCATCAGCTTTCCAAGCGGACTGTCGTCCCTGTGTTTTCCATTCACATAGATTATGTGGGACTCATCCTCAAAACCTTTGCCCGTTTCTTCCACGATCCTGTTGACGTGATAGATGGGTTTCGATCCCCTGAGCACGTCGTTTTCAGTAATCATTATAACATAAGTTGACGGCAGTTTCTCCGTTTCTTCCTGCAGCACCTTGAAATTCGCATCCATGAGCGAACTGTTGTACCTTGCCCTTTTGGGTTCAGCTCCCCTGCTTGCCCTCTGGATCTCAATGTCATATATCGTCCCAAGGTCATCAGTTGCCTTTACGTCCAGTATCGCCGAATGCCCCTGAAGATTTTTGATGTAGTACTGGCTTTTGGATTCAAGTACCTTCAGGTCAGGCTTCTCAATTATTATCTGCAACATAAGGGATGTACACTCCAGGTTTCCGTCAAAGAACCTTGTCATGAACGCATCGTCCATGAGCCTCATGTTCCTGATTATCTCAAGGATTCTCTGCCTCCGTTTTTCTTTCATTGCGAACCTCGGTTATATAAGTTTTGAGAAATACTTCTCCCTATATATATAATCGTGGAAAAACAAAAATTGACCGGTTTACAAAAAAATCCTCAGTTAAAATTTTTCACCCATCCTGCCTGTTTTCAACCGCAAGATTTTTTATCCATTTTCCTTTTTTAAGCCAGATGGCGGCAATGGTGATTTTTACAAAGTCCACCAGCTTGATGCTTATGTACATCATCACGGGACCTGCGGAAGTGCAGAAAGCCATTATGAAAATTCCAGGAAGAATTATTCCAAGGTTCGTTATTCCGTCTACAAGCATTCCCATCATTGTATCGCCACCCGCTCTTGAAATCGCAAACTGTGCGTTTACATAAACCCATGCAGGCATGAAGAGTGCCATCGTAAATACCATATTCGAACAGATATCCTGAGAAGCTGGACTCAGCCGCCTGAATACAACCGGAACAAGGAACATGGTCATAAGCCCAAAGACGGTCATGATGCATCCAAAGATTACGGCTCCGGTCAAAAGCCAGCGTTCCTTCTGCCTTGCTTCCTCAAGCTTTCCCTGACCTAAAGTTTTCCCGAGAATTACGCTTGTTGCTGTTGTAATTCCGCCGAAGGCAACAAAGAAAAGATTGGCGATGGCAAAACTTGCGCTCATGCCGGAAACAACATCAGCACCACCCCTTCCGTTGTAAAGGGCTGTCGTTACAGTTTCCGAAAGAACCCATACCATTTCTGAAAATAAAATCTTCCATCCCTTGCGCAGGATTTCAAGAATGAGCTTGAAATTTATCTGTACCAGGTCGATTAAATGGATTACAAAGGCCGGCTTTTTCACATAGAGATAGACAATGAAAATGACCATTTCAACACTGCGGGCAATTATTGTCGCAATGGCAGCTCCCCTTACTTCAAGGCGGGCAAAACCGAGATTTCCGTAGATCAGAACCCAGTTGAAGAAAGTGTTCACCAAAGTTGCTACTACGGAAATTATCAGAGGTGCCTTTACTTCTCCTATTTCACGGAAGGAAGATGCGATTACAGTTGAGATCATCATGGGGATTCCGATCCATGCCATAAGACGCATGTAGGCAACCCCCTGGTCAAGGATTGGCTGCGCTTGGGTATTGCCCTTCACCATCAGGCTTAAGAACTGGCGTGGAATTCCAAGGCAGACGTATTTATAGAAAACAATCGCAAGGATTCCCATCATCAGCTTGAAGCAGAAAGCCTGCTGCATTCCCTTTTTGTCCTGTGCCCCGGAAAACTGCGTCATGTAGATTCCGCCTGACATACAGATTGTATTCAGGAAAACCATGAACACAAAAAGTATCTGACCCGTAATGTTAACACCAGACATCTTTATGTCTCCAAGGCCTGACACCATGAAGTTGTCGATGAGGGAAACCATTGTCTGAATGAGAGCCTGGGCCATGACGGGAACTGCTATTTTCAAAGCTTCCCCATAGAAAGAGACAGAGCCAAGGTATTTGTTAAGTTTTGTTGTTTTCATAATCACCAACTACGAACATACTCTCTTTAAAGAAAATATAATGTAATTCACTTAATTCCACCACTGCACTTTATAATCCTGCGGATTTGAAATGTCCACGGTTTCACAGAGGCAGGGAGTGATGTAGTTCAAGTTTTTTTCTTCAGCTGCCTTCACAAACCTCAGCACGGAATCATCCCAACCGTTGGTACTGAGCACGATGGCACCCCAATGGACAGGTATTGCAAGTTTTGCTCCGACATCGATCGCTTCCTGAACCGTCTGTTCCGGGAAAGAATGAATCGCAGGCCATCTGACATTGTATTGTCCGCATTCCATTACAGCCAGATCAAAGTCTCCGTACCTGTCATGTATTTTCCTGAAATGTTCCCCATAGCCGGAATCTCCGCTCAAAAAAATCTGACGGCGGCTGTCTTTAAGGACATAGCTGTTCCACAGGGTTTCATTTCTGCCGGTAATCCATCTGCCACTGAAGTGCTGGGCAGGCGTTGCAGCTATCATAATTCCGTCTGAATCGATTTCTTCCCACCAGGCCATGTTGGAAACTTTGTCCATGTCAAATTTCCATTTGCGCAGATGGCATTCAACACCGAGAGGCACGACATATTTCTTTACCTTGGACGAAAATCTTTTCAGCGCATGGTAATCCATATGGTCATAGTGGTCATGGGTAAGAATGAGGATGTCTATTTCAGGAAGGTCTTCGATTTCTACCGAAGGTTTTGAAAATCTCTTTGGCCCTATCCACGTCACGGGAGAAATCCTTTCACTGAAAACCGGATCCACAAGAATGTTTTTTCCGTTCATCTGAAGCAGAAGGGATGAATGCCCGAACCATGTGATTCCAAAATATTCTTTTTCTGGGTTGGCCTTTATCTGCGGAATTTTCACTGGCAGCTGGACATCGGGGCTTGTTCCATTTTTTGAAAGTCTTGCAGGATTATTGTCTTCCGTCTTTTCCATTATGCTGACTTCAGGATCATTATGAAAAACTTTTCCATCATAGTTGCTGGCACGTTTTTTATAGTCCTCTCTGTCGGCCTTGGAGGCTTTTCCCCCGACACTCGGTAAAAAAGGAACGGCAAAGGAAATTCCTGCCGCAAGAAAAAGCGAAATGATTGAAATTGTCAAAGTTCTCATTTCCTTAAAATATCACAATTGCGCTGTTTTTTCAGCAGTTGTTTCCCGATTGTCCATCTCATTTTCTGAAACTATAATGGAAGGCAGATGACGGACATACTTATAGGGACAAGCGGCTATGACCATCCTGAACTTGTGGGAAGCTTCTATCCAGCTGAACTTAAGCGAAAAGATTTTCTTGAATACTACTCGACCAGATTCAATGCGCTGGAGCTGAACAGCACTTTCTACGGAATGCCGACGCCTGAAAGGATCCAGGGATTCTATGAACGTTCCCAGGGCCGTGTAAAATTCAGCGTGAAGCTTACAAGGACAATGACCCACGAAATCACCGGAGCATGGAAAAGCCAGACCGAATCATTCAAGAATGCCATGGTCCCGTTTCTGGAAAAGAATGCCCTTGCGACGATCCTGGTCCAGTTTCCGGAAAGCTTCCGGTATGAGGAAAACAACAGATTCTATCTTTCCCGTCTTCTGTCGGAACTTCAGCCGCTGCCGTCGGTTGTTGAGTTCCGCCATAGATCATGGATACGTGAAAGTGTTTTTGAAGGACTTGAGAAAAGAAAGGCGGGCATTGTTTTCTGCGACATGCCTCAATTGAAAAATCTGCCTGACGGTTTTTCAAGCGGAACCCCATTCATCGGCCCTAACGCATACATCCGTCTTCACGGAAGGAATGCAGACGGCTGGTATTCCACGGCAAGTTCTTCCGCCGAGACCCACCGCTATGATTATGAGTATTCCATTGAAGAATTGCAAAGCTTCATTCCCATAATCCAGTCGGCAAGGAATGAAGGCAGAAAAGTCCAGCTTTATTTCAACAACCACCCCAAGGGAACCGGCTTCATGAATGCAATGCAGCTGAGTAACCTTCTGGGCGCAGGTTTGTTTACATGATAAACGAGACAACCATGATAAAAGACATAATCAAAGACCACATAGTAAACGACGTGATCAACGGAGATCTCCTCGAGATTTTCAGGGAACAGAACAAACCCTTTCAGCAGATGATGTCATTCTACAAATGCGCTGCAATGGAAGTGGAAACAAAATTCAAGGTGCTCAACGAG
>CALELJ010000217.1 GCA_937902445.1 uncultured Treponema sp.
CAAAGGTCTGTGTTGTGGCCGACTGTCAGAAAACTCTGTCGGCATCTTTTGTCATCGGCGTAGAAAATCCAATTGAAGGCTATACTGAATCAGACTCCACGACTGCAAGGCTGAATGTTCCTGTTGCCATTTCTTTTACGGAAAATAAAAACTACGGAACATTTGTGCGCTGGCATGTGTTCAAGGACTACTCATACAATCCTGAGACAAAGGCCGCCACAATGACGGAAATTGCTGATGACGACAGCAGCATTGTTTCCTTTGTCGATTCCGATTTTTCAAGCATCAGTGCCCAGGTTGTTTTCAAGGAAGCCCGCGATGACATTGCGATTTTCCCTGAGATCAAGCCGGAACCTTATGTGTGGTCTCTTTCACCTTCCGTAAAAAAAGAATCTGAAAGTTTTCAGGTAGGACAGGTTGTTCCCGCCGGAAAAATTGATAAGAACACCACGGAAACTTTTATGATCAACGCCTCTGTTGAAGAGGATTATGCCATCACGGGAATCCGTGTTTATGTTCCGTATTTGAATTCAAAAAAGATCATCTCAAACGTAAAGGCCTATACTCCCGACGGAAAGGACATTACAAAAATAGTTTTCCCTGAAATTGAGGAGACCGATGAGAAGCCTGCATTTATCTTTACGGAAGTTCAGAAAGACGAGTTCCAGCTGTCGGCAAGCCTGGTTGTAAAAATCAATTCGGCTGATGTTGACGGTTATTGTATCGAGCCTGTCATCAAGGAACGTCCTGTTGTTGCTGATTCTACAATCCTCAACTCAGACGGAACCGTAAAGCAGAAGCAGTCTTTTGTTCTTACTTTTTCAGAAAAACTTGATGAGACTTCAAAATCCATCGCCGGCAAGCTTTCATTCAGAAAACGTGCTCCAGACGGAACTAAATCAGTTGAATGTGCTTCGATGTTCTCATCTCCTGTCGTAAAGGACAACACGGTTACAATCGACGCCGACCAGTTTTTCCCTCTCGGTACAGAGATCGTGATTTTTGTTGATGGCTCAGTCAGAACTGCAAGCGGATCGACTTTGGGAAATGGGAAAAAATTTCTTTACTCAGTGACGACAAAAAACATTCCGCCTTCGATTTCCCTTGTTGAAAAAGACGATGTGGTTGCAGGCGGAACTCTTGCTTCCTGTGATGAAAGTCTCATTCCGCAGCTTGATCCGTCAGAAAGTTTTACTGTCTCAATCGCTTCCGACAAGGCAGTTTCAAAATTTGTTGTCATTGAAAGATGCATGAAGCTTTCGGGTTCCATGGCTGTAAGATATGAAGATGAAAGCCAGGATAATTTTTACTTTGTTCCGGAAAGTGGAAAGATGATGTTTGTCAACGACGAATTCATCACGGGAAAATTCCTCAAGTACAATTATTATTCATGCAGGGCTGTCAATGGCGTCAGCGGTGAAACTTCATCTCCTGAATTCTACATGGAGATGGACGGAAAATATAAGCTCAAGCTGAAGACCGATGTAAAGAAAGGCGGAATCCATCAGTGGGACATCTATGCCTTTGACAAGACTGATTCAAAATCAATTCCTGTCACTGTGTGCGGAAAAATAAAAAGAACTGTCGTGGATGTAAATTCCGTTGCGATTGAAAATATCACAGCTACAGCCTGCAATGTGGTTGCATCTGGAAATTCACTGTCCTTTTTTGGATCAAAGAAAAAGCAGGATGTTTTTGTCAGGGTTACAAATGTAAATTCCGGCGTTCAGGAAGTCAGGTTTTTCCCAGGCGGAACTGACAGGTCGCTTACGAATTTCTCTGTCAAAAAAGGAAGCAGAAGTTTTGCAATCGATGGATTGAAACGCAATACTTCATATTCTCTTGGCGTTCAGACTGTAAATGATTATGGCTATCTCAGCGATGTACAGACATCATTCTTCATCACAGCAAAGGCCGATGCAGGAGACCTGGTTTTCTATAATCCTGATGATGGAGAAAGAAAAGTTCTGTTCATGACTGTTGATGAATACAACAAATTAAAGTTGAACGGCATTTCCTTCAGGTCATTTACAAACATCTATAAACCTTTAGGTGTTGTCTACTGCCGTGAAGATGACATCATCAGCATTGCCGGAAATTCCATCTGTTCAACAAGCGATGTGCTTTTTAAATTCCAGAAGCTGAACCATGCTGAAGAGTCCATTTTGGATTTTGTTGCTGACGGAATCGAAATCCTTGAAGACAGGAACAATCTGATTGAGCTGAGAAAAATCATCCACGAAGACATTGAGGAAAAACCTGGAAACTATCCTGACTACATTCTTCGCGAAGGCAATGACATAAGTTTCTTTGAGCACATTTTGACTTTTGACAGTGTCTTTGGGCATGTTGATAAACTTGGGTTGCAGTTCTACCTTCCGGATGCATTTGATGAAGTGTATCTTTCAGGAGAGAGCCTGCGCATTTCGGACGACAGGACAATCGATGGAAGATTCGATGTGGCTGAGGCTGTAAAGAAAGGTTTCGCCGCCCTTGAATGGAACTACCGCGCAGACCACATATATACACGTTTCAACCGAAGCAAGTCTTCCCGTAAACAGGGGTATGAAAGCTATACTTTCGTAAACGGTGACATCGGCTATGTGTGCCCGGTTGCTGAACTTGTCGGAATCGAGCTTTATTGATATGGATTTGTTGTAATTTTCGGAAGCCCCTAAACGTAAATCATTGAAATCTATTGACTTGTTTTTCCATTAGAATTATAAATAATAACATCTGACGAAGAGGTCATGGATTGTCGCGGGCATTCTGTGACCTCTTTTTTATTTCTGGGGGTTACATATGTGTGGATTCGTTGGTGCATTTGATTTGGCGAGCGGAAGCAAACCAATAGAAGAAGGTCTTAAAGAAGAGCTCAGAACTCAGGTTCTTGATATGAGCAAAAAAATTCGTCACCGTGGACCGGACTGGAGCGGTGTATATACTGGGGATAATGCAATTCTTTCCCATGAACGTCTTGCAATCGTTGACCCATTTTCTGGAAAACAGCCATTGGTCAGCGATGATGGAAAGATCATTCTTGCAGTCAACGGAGAAATCTACAACCATAAGGAAATCCGTGCACGTTTTGCCGGTAAGTACAACTTCAAGACAATGAGTGACTGTGAAGTCATTCTTCCATTATATAAGGAAAAGGGAGTTGAATTCCTTGAGGATCTTAGCGGTATTTTCGCTTTTGCCCTTTATGATTCAGAAAAGGACGTTTACCTCATCGGTCGTGATGAGATCGGTGTTATTCCTCTTTATCAGGGCTGGGACAAGAACGGCCGCTACTATGTTGCTTCTGAGCTCAAGGCTCTTGAGGGACATTGTACCACAATAGAAGAATTCCCTAACGGACATTACTTCTATTCAAAAGATGAAAAACCTGTGCGCTGGTACAAGCGTGACTGGGAAGAATTTTCGGCAGTTGAAAAGGCTCCTTGTGCAACTGATGACAAGGGTGATGTTGTTGATCCTTCAATCATCCAGAAGGTACGCGACGGACTTGAAGGTGCAGTCAAAGCACAGCTCATGTCTGACGTTCCTTACGGTGTTCTTCTTAGCGGTGGACTTGATTCAACTGTCATCGCTGCAATTACACAGAAGTTTGCTAAAAAACGTGTTGAGACAGGTTCCCTCAAGGATGCCTGGTGGCCACAGCTCCACAGTTTTGCTGTCGGTCTTGAAGGATCTCCTGACCTTGTTGCAGCAAAAAAGGCAGCGGACTATATCGGTACTGTCCACCACGAAATTCACTTTACGATTCAGGAAGCACTGGATGCCCTTGAAGACGTAATCTACCACATTGAAACATACGACATCACTACGGTTCGTGCTTCGACTCCGATGTATCTTCTTGCACGCGCTATCAAGGCAATGGGAATCAAGATGGTTCTTTCCGGCGAAGGAAGCGACGAGCTCTTTGGCGGCTACCTTTACTTCCACAAGGCACCAAACGCAAAGGAGTTCCATGAGGAACTTGTACGCAAGATGAGCAAGCTTCACCTTTACGACTGCCTCCGCGCAAACAAGTCGTTGATGGCATGGGGTATTGAAGGCCGCGTTCCATTCCTTCACAAAGAATTCATCGATGTTGCAATGGGACTCAACCCTCTGGACAAAATGAACATCAAGCTTCCTGACGGTAAGCAGCGCATGGAAAAATGGATTTTACGCAAGGCATTTGAAGACATTCTTCCACCTGAGATCTGCTGGAGACAGAAGGAACAGTTCTCTGATGGTGTAGGCTACAGCTGGATTGATACACTCAAGGAAATGACAAACGCAAAAGTAAGCGATGCGGAATTTGCACAGAGAGAAAAGAGATTCCCTGTAAACACACCTTCAACAAAGGAAGAATATTACTACCGCGAAATCT
>CALELJ010000218.1 GCA_937902445.1 uncultured Treponema sp.
GCTAAAATACCTTTTTTCATTTCTTTCCTCCTAGAAAAAACGAAACGCATTGGAAACGTTTCCATGATTTCAGTATATACTTTCCTAATTTAAAGTCAAATTTATTTTATTTATTTTTAGCAGATGCGGAATTTATGGGATTTTCTCATATATTTTAAATACTTTTATCTGACACACTGGAAACGTTTGCAGATTTCAGTAGTTCCGCCTGAAAAAAACAGACAAATTTCCACCAGATAGATGCAAATTTTGCCATTGACTACCATTTATTGCGATAATTTGCTATACTGTTGAAAACAATGCACGATATTTAAAAACACCCAGTTAAAAACGATTTAAAAATGTAAATTTAAAAACTACCTCCAAAAACTTTAGCCCGCTGGAATCTGGTTCCTCCCTACAAACCTTTTCCAGCGGGCGTTTTTTTTCATTGACAAATGACCCTCACTACTACTACACTTATGAATAGAACTTGTTGAAAATCATCCATATCGGAAAGGAGATTAATTATGAAAACTAAAAATACCTTTAAACGTATTTTTGTTGCCCTAATGTCAACTGCGCTCCTCATGTCAGCCTCCTGTAGTTTTGGTGGAGGCGATGATGACAAACCTGAGCCAAAGACCCTGGCAGAAAAAATTTCTGCAGCAGACGGAACTCTGGACCTTAAGGGACAGGCCATTGCGGAAGATGCCTTCATCAGCAAGAAGGATTTCACGCTTAAAAACGCAGACCTTGGCGGAAAGATCCTTATGGTCACAAAACCAGGCGCAGTCCTTGAAAACATCAGCAATGCAAAGATCATTGTCGACGAAAGTGTCGGAGACGGTGACTTTACGATGAAAGGATGCAAGGACATCATAAACCTTACCGTAAATGGTGGCGGCTCAAACAGCATCCACATCTTGGACTCAAAGATTCAGTCTTTAGTCGTCACAAAGACAAGTGTCCGAATCGTTCTTGAGGGCGCTGCATCGGTCGCTTCAGCCGAAGTGAAAGCAGACAGCATCAAACTTGAAGGAAATGCAAATTCGACGGTTGCAAAGATTTCAATGAGCAATGCGGTATCAGCCATTTCCATCAAGGGCGGATCAATCCAGAAAATAATCACTCTGAATGCGGTTTCCATCAAGGTTGAAAGCAGCGAAACGGCCATTGATTCCGTGATGTCTTCTTCAACGGTCAAAATCGAAAAAGCCGAAGGCGTAGTCATCAAGGAACCTGAAGTCCTTGAAAACGCAACCATCGGCGACGACTACGAAGAAGTAAAGGAAACTGAAAAGCCGGAAGAAGAAACAGAACCGGAAGAACCTAAGAAAGAAGAAGAGGAAGAAGAGGCTCCAATCCCTGAAATCTTTAAAATCGAAAACGTTGAATGTGACACAGGCCTTCGCATCAGGGTTAAGAATCTTGATGATACTGATGTTGAGTTTACCGAAAAGGCAAATGAAATCCACCGAATCGACATCTATCTCGATGGTGTCAAGGTAGCATATGACATTCCAAAGATCGGTTCAACATATGAATTCTACTGTCCTTTTGTTGAAGCAGGAAAAGAAGTAGCAGTCATTGCCACATATTGCCGTGGAACCAAGAATGAAATAGGTCAGGAACTTTATACTGCTACAGCCGGAACAGGAAAGGGGAAAATAACTCCTGCAGGAGGATACGGAAAACTCCTTCCTTCCGGAAAGTTTGACTACGAATTCAGCGAACGCGGAATCCTTACTGTAAAATCAATGCCATCCCTGTCTTCACCGAATGTAAAGTCTTACAATGTAGTCTTCGATGTTGCTTCCGGCTACAGTTATAATGACAACTCAAAGATCAGCAGCTTTGAGCTTACTCCTGCTGAAATTCCGGCAGAAAAAGATATCTATGCAAAGGGAAGTCTGACCAACACTGCAAAGGTTGTTTCCATTATGCCTTATCTTGTCATTTCATATAATGACAGTGAACTTGGCCGTGAATGGAGCATGAGACAGAACATCCTCAACAGTGAAAAGCACAACCTCAAGCTCATGTCTCTTGAAGAAAGAAAAGAACTTGAAGCCCTTGAAACAATTACAGTAACACCTGTTGAGTGGAATCGCGGAATCAGATTCAGAATTTCAAATGTAGATTTTTCTGAAGACAAAAACATTGAGGATGAAATCTGGATTAATATCGACGACCAGGAACTTGAAAACATCTACAGCCTGGAACGAGACTATTACTATCCGTTTGTAAATCCTGGAGAAGAAGTTACTGTACAGATCATACATGAATGTGTCATCAAAGATGCCAATGGCAATCAAATTGAGAAATTTAAAAAAGCCACATCGCCAAAGGTAAAGATGACACCGGCTGGCGGTCTTGGAAAAGTAGTTTTCTCTGGTGACCTTGTGTACACAGCAGATGAATACGGAACACTCGACATATCAGCAATTCCAACAGTTACCCCTGCGGAAATTGAATGGGCAGTTCAGTTTGACTTTGCACAGGGAAAAAGCTGGGACGATGGCGGCCTTTGGAGAGGACACCTCACATTGCCATCTGAAAGACTCCTTGGAAAATCCAGCTACTATCTTGAAGGATGGACTGCATTTAGTGACAGTATTGACTATGGCTTTATTGGTCCTCAGCTGATTTATTACTGGACAGAAGATACAGAAGATTCTGATGGATATCGCCATAACTATAGATTTGGCGTGGGTGATAAATGGTTCAAGTACAATTACAGGCTCAAGTCTTTTGATGAAATGCTCAGTAAAACCGGTCCGTTGCAGACAATTACGGTTGAAGTTGAAGACACAGCCGACGGCATCTTGATTGAAGCAAAAGACAGGACTGGAGAAAATCCATACAGATTCCTTACCACAAGCAGCAGCGACCAGCTCAGGCTCTACATCGATGACAAGTTTGTTTCAATAATTGGTGGCAGCTGGAACGAGTATATGCCTAATTACATTGAATACCCATTTGTCACTCCTGGAAAAGAAATATCAATCAGAATAGAACACTACCAGGAAGACAGAAATCAGAATGATGAAATTGTTAAAATGCGTACCGTCGAATTCGGTGAAACAAAATATACACCTAGATCCGGCCGCGGTGAAATCAGATACGAAGGAGATTTTGAATACACAGTAGATACAGACGGCTACGGCATGGTCAAAGTCACAAAAGCTCCTAAAATTCTTCCAGAACCAAAGGAAGGTGAATCATGGAATATTTTCTTCAATTTCTCTAAAGGAACCAAAGAAGACAACATGTGGTTTGGAGAAATCCAGATGAGGCAGAGCGAAGTACAGAATGGAACTCTCCGCAATCTGTATGATAGAAATGGTACAATTGTCAACAATGAAGGCGGATTTGACAGAGGCTTTGTTGAACCATACATCGTTTACCACATAGATGGATGTGAATTCAGGAATTATTGCTTCACAGATGCTTGTCTTGAAAACGTCATCCTCAAGTCAAAAATACAGGTTGTAAACGCCCTTCAAGGTACTTACGACTTTGATCATTACGACTGACATGAAATGATCTGAATGATTCCGGGCTGTCCGAAGATTGAGCGATTCATGAACGGACAGCCTTTTTTTTCAGAGGTAGATTTTTTCCGCCTGTAAAAAATGGAAACGCAATCGGTTCCGCCATAGAAAAAATACTTAAATTCCACTAAAATATTTTTAATCTTATTTAAGTTTCAGGTGGTTTATATGACAACACAGACAATCGGAAAAATCTGTGCCTTTGCCCTCTATCTTGGCTTCATGGTTTACATCGGAATCAGAAGTTCAAAGAAAACAAACAACGCAAAGGACTTTTTTCTTGGTGGACGCGGAATCGGTCCTTGGGTAACAGCCCTCAGCGCAGAAGCATCTGACTCATCGGCATGGCTTTTGATGGGTCTTCCAGGCCTCTGCTACCTTGGCGGAGTAAAGGAAACTTTCTGGACAGCCATCGGTCTCATCGTAGGTACCTACCTCAACTGGCTTCTCGTTGCAAAACCTTTGCGCAAATGTTCAATCGCCTTCGGTGATTCAATCACAATCCCGGGCTTCTTTAAAAACAGATTCAAGAGCGAACGCTGCAACATCATCTCAGTTGTCCTCATCGTTTTCTTCTTCACGATCTACACAGCTTCAGGAATCGTTGCCTGCGGAAAATTGTTCCGCTCGGTATTCGGACTCAACTACACTGTGGGCATGGTAATCGGTCTTGTTGTAATCCTTTCATACACAATCCTCGGTGGTTACCGCGCAGTCTGCACAACAGACTTCGTTCAGGGTGCCTTGATTTTCATTGCTTTCGTAATTTCAGGAACAATCGCAGTCTTTGCCCTCGGCGGACCTGCAGAAGCATTCAGCAAGGCTTCTGAATTCAGCGCAGCCGCCCTCAAGGGAGAACTTAACGCCGACCTTCAGAAAGTATTCACCGCAAACCAGAGCTTCAGTGCCATGAGTGCAGTTTCCGCATTCGCATGGTGTCTCGGATATTTCGGCATGCCACACATCATCGTACGCTTCATGGGAATCCGTTCAAATGAAGAAATCAAGACAGCACGCCGCGTTGGAATCATCTGGATGATCATCGCTTACATCGGCGCTTTCGTAATCGGTTCCCTCGGTACAGTATACCTCCAGAGCTCAAACATCATCCTTGATGCAGGTACTGCGGAAACAGTATTCAGCGAGACAATGCTCAAGATGTTCCCTGCCTTCATCGCAGGTATCTTCCTCTGTGCAATTCTTGCAGCTTCCATGTCTACAGCAGACAGCCAGCTTCTCGCAGTCGCTTCGACAGTTTCCCTCGACCTCTACAAGGCAAAGATCAACAAGGACGCCGACGAAAAGAAGGTTCTCCTTGTAAGCCGCGTGACAGTATTCGCAGTCGCAATCATCGCATTCGGTCTCTGTCTCCTTCCTAACAACAACTCCATCTTTGGTCTTGTTTCATACGCATGGGCAGGTTTTGGTGCTACATTCGGCGCAATCATCTTCCTTGCCCTCTTCTGGAAGAAATGTACTGCTGACGGTGCTTCCGCAGGTCTTTTTGTCGGCTTCATCACAGTCGTTGTATGGCACAATCTCCACGGCGGAATCTTCGACATCTACGAAATCCTCCCTGGCTTCATCGCAACTCTCGTTGTTGCAACAGTCGTAAGCCTCTTTACAAAGACAAAGCCTGGCATCGAAGAAAAATTCGATGAATACAAGAACATGGCTGACTGATTGTCCGTCATTACATGAAATGTAAGATGGCTGCTCAAGTTCAGCTTGAGCAGCCTTTTTTTATCTTTTCCCTTTGACTTTTGACATTTCCTTTGTTACTATTGATAGAAACAAAGGAAGGTAAATTATGAGAAAACTTGTTCTTACACTTACAGCAGTCTCACTGCTTTTCACAGGCATCTTTGCAAAACCTGCAAAAGGAAAGAAAGTAAAGATCGGTATCGCAAAGATCGTCCAGCACGTTGCATTGGATGACGTTGAACGCGGCGTAATGGATGCAATCAAGGATGCGGGCATCGATGCTGACTATGACCTTCAGAACGCAAACGGTGATGTTGGAACAGCAGCACAGATTGCAGCCCAGTACAAGGCAGAGAAAGTGAACGTTGCAGTCGGAATCGCCACTCCGGTTGCAGTAGCCCTTGCAACGACCCTCAAGAACATTCCGGTTGTATTCGGAACAGTCACGGACCCGGTTGGAGCAGGCCTTGTTTCTACCACAGCACACGGTGAACGCAACGTAACAGGCATGAGCGATGCAATTCCTACAGAACAGCACATCAAGCTCTTCAAGGAAACAGCCGGAATCAAGACACTTGGCTATATCTACACAAGCAACGAAGACAATTCCGCCAGTGCCCTTGCTCTTGTTGAAAAGGGATGCAAGGAAGCAGGAATCCAGCTTGTGACCCAGAGCATCACAAAGTCAGACGAAGTAAAGGCTGCGTGTGAAGCTATCGTCGGCCGCTGCGACGGCCTTTATCTTTCAACGGACAACACGGTGTTCAGCGCCATCGCATCGGTAGTCAGCGTCTTTGGAAAGGCAAAGAAACCTATCTTCTCAGGCGATGTTACTGCAGCACGGGAAGGCGGAATTTTCATGGCCTCAGGTTTCAACTACTACAAGGCAGGACGTGCAACAGGGGAAATGGTCGTCCAGATTCTCAACGGAACAAAGCCGGCAAATCTTCCTGTACGCTTCATGACAAACCCAAGCGACACAGACTTCCTCATCGATCTTGATGCCGCCGCCGCATGTGGAATCACAGTTGATGAAAAGTACATAAAGCAGGCAAACCTGATCTACCAGAAGGGAAAGCTTACAGAAAAATAGTTTTCAGATTGCCACGACATTGCAAGCCGTGGCAATCCACATGCCAATCATGCCAGGACATGTTTGGTCCACTATGACCTTGAGGTCTCCATTTTTTTTTGCGATAATTTAATTATGTTTAATTCCATTTTAATTGAAGGCCTCATTTACGGCATCATGGTTCTCGGAGTCTTCTCCACATTCAGAGTCCTTAACTTCTGCGACATGACAGTCGACGGAAGTTTTCCATTAGGGGCCTGTGTTCTTGCAGCCTGCCTCAGCGCAGGAGTTCCGCCTGCCGTGGCAATTTTCATTGCATTCCTTGCAGGTCTTGCCGCCGGCCTTGCAACAAGCGCCATCTATACGAAGCTGAAAATCCCAGACCTTCTTGCTGGTATCCTCACCATGACAATGCTTTATTCCGTCAACCTGAGGATCATGTCCAACAAGGCAAACATTTCTTTCTTAAAAATCGAAACCCTTTTTTCGAAAATCCAGGACAAGGCCTATGACCTTTTCTTTGACATGGGTCTTGAACTAGACGTGGAATGGGCCCTCGTCTTCTTCCTCATTGCCTTTGTCGCAGTCCTTAAAACCCTCATGGATCTTTTCTACCATACGGACCTTGGACTTACCATGGGCGCCCTTGGATCAAATCCACAGCTGATAATTTCCCAGGGAGTAAATCCAAACATTGTCAGAACCATCGGCATCTGTTTTGGAAACGGACTTGCAGCCCTTGCCGGAAGCTTTGCCGCCATGTACAACGGTTTTGCAGACGTAGGCATGGGAACAGGCATAGTAGTGTCAGGCCTTGCTTCCCTGATGCTTGGAGAGTTCATAATCAAATCAAACAGAATCGGATTGCAGACTCTGCGCGTCTTCATAGGTTCCGTCGTTTACCGTGCACTGATGATCCTTGCCAGAAGTTACGGATACAAGATCCACATTACACCAAACGATCTTAAGCTTGTCACAGGCATACTCATCATAATCTGCCTCATTGTCTCAAGAACAAACATCCTTGACCGCTTCAAGAAGAACAGGGAGGAGTCAAAATGATCCAACTCAAAGACATCAACATTGTATTCAACAAAAACACTCCTGATGAAAACCACGCACTTAAAAACATAAACCTCAAAATCAACAGGGGAGACTTCATCACAGTCATTGGATCGAATGGCGCCGGAAAGTCAACACTTTACAATGTCATAGCCGGAACATATTCCGCCTCCAGCGGAACCATCCTTCGCGAAACTGCCAGCGGCATTGTGGACATAACAAAAGAACAGGAATACAAAAGGGCACGCTACATCGGACGTATTTTCCAGAATCCTCTTTTGGGAACCGCCGGAAAAATGTCCCTGGAAGACAACATGGTCATCGCCTCAAAGAAGGGATTCAAAGGACTTCGCATAAGCCTCAACTCAAAGCTGCGTGAAGAATTCAAAAAACAGGTTTCCGTCCTGGACATGGGCCTTGAAAACCGCCTCAACGACAACGTTGAACTTTTTTCCGGCGGCCAGCGACAGGCCCTTACCCTTCTCATGGCAGTAATGTCAAAGCCTGATCTTCTCCTCCTTGACGAACACACGGCCGCCCTTGATCCGACAAACGCCGCCATCGTAATGGAACTCACGAAGAAATTCGCAGCCGAGTACAACCTTACGGTCATGATGGTAACCCACAACATGCAGCACGCCCTTGACTATGGAACACGCCTTCTCATGATGGACGGTGGTGAAATAATCCTGGACATCGACAAAGAGGAAAAAGCAAACCTTACCATGGATGACATCATCGAGAAATTCCACGCGATAAAAAACAAGAGCCTTGTAAGCGACAAAATGCTCCTGCAGTAAGTCCTCCGCCAAAAAAAAGATTTTCTCACACCGTATATGGAAAAATTCACACATCGTGGACATGGCATTCTGGCATAATTGTATATCCACAAGGAGCAGGATGCCATGATTCTTTTTCAGCAGATGATGATAATGTTTCTTTTTGTAATCGCAGGATATGTATGCGGAAAGAAAAAAGTTTTTTCAAAGGAAAGTTCGTCGGCCTTTTCCTGGATCATACTCAATCTTGCAAATCCAGCATTGATAATAAACGCGGCCCTTGCCAACTGCCGTTCCGTGACCATGGCGGATCTTGGCTTTGTCTTTCTTACAGCCCTCATCCTCTACGCAATTCTCATCCTGCTTGCTTCCGTCGTTCCGATTGTCATAAGGGCACCAAAGAGCGAAAGAGGAATGTACAGCATGATGATTGTTTTTTCAAACATCGCCTTCATGGGATTCCCGATCCTCAATGCGACTTTCGGATCCAAGGCCGTTCTTTTTGGTTCCGCCTTTCTTCTGCCTTTCAACATTCTGATCTATACCTACGGAATCAGAGTTATGGCCCAGAAAAATGACAGCCAGAAATTCAATCCAAAAAAATTCCTCAACGTGGGAGTCTGTTCCTGCCTTGCGGCCCTTCTTGTCTATGCCATCAAGCCTGCAAACTTTTATGTTGTCACAAATTTCCTGACCTTCATGGGAAATCTTGCGCTTCCACTAAGCATGATGGTCATCGGCCATTCACTTCTTTCAATAAACATAAGGGAACTTTTTCTGGATGCAAGGCTCATTGCCTTCAGTCTGATAAAGCTCATAGTGATTCCTTTCATCGTGCTTTCACTGTCGGCTCTCTTTATCGAAGACAAAATGCTCAAGGGTGTCCTTATCGTAATATCATCCGCACCTGTCGCAAGCATGGTACCTCTCATGGCACAGCAGTATGGCGGCAATCACGAACAGTCATCAAAGGGAGTTGCTCTGACGACCATTCTTTCCGTCATTACGATGCCCCTCGTGAATTTAATTTTTTCATGATGTGGATTTATTCACTGGGAACATGGAAAAATTCCATAACCTTTTTTCTCTTCATGGAATAAAAATAATGGTGCAGAGGATTTTAATCTTTTGACACCATTTTTTTTCGAGGTACATTATGAGAGAATTCAGACAGCCGGAAGGCAAATACGAATTTGTTTTTGGAAAATATGCACAACCTGTTGCAAGAATTCAACCGGGCGAGGAAGTTGCAATTTACACAGAAGATGCTTTTTCAGGAAGACTCACTGGTCCTGATGTTCCTGCCAGTGTTCTTTTCAAAGCCGGTTACATGAATCCACAGACAGGACCTTTCTACATTGAGGGAGCTGAACCTGGAGACACTCTTGTAGTCGAAATCCTTGACATCCAGCCGGCCACAGGCTATGCAGGAAGCGCTTTGATTCCAGGTTTTGGTGGTATTGTTGCAACATCATCAACTCCAATGCTCAACGACAATCTTCCTGAAAAATGCTGGCTTTACAAATATGATGAATCTACAAAGAAATTCACAAGCACCACAGATCCTGCCTTGAGCTTTGACTACAGGCCTTTCTACGGAACAATGACAACCGCTCCGGAACTTGAGGCCATCAGTACAGCAACACCTTTCAACCAGGGCGGAAACATGGACTGCCGCGACACATGTCCTGGAAACAAGGTCATGCTCCCTGTCGCCGTGGAAGGTGCATATTTCTTCCTTGGTGATGCCCATGGTACCCAGGGAGACGGAGAACTCTGTGGCACTGCCCTTGAAATGCCTGCAAAGGGAATCCTCAAGTTCAGCCTCATAAAGGGAAAGAAGCTCCACAATGTCCGCATTGAAAACGACGAATACATCATGTGCGTAGGAACTGCAAAACCTATGGAAGACGCAGCCCGCATGGCTTACGTTGACCTCATCGAATGGATGGGAGAATACGGATGGAACAAATATGATGCATACGAATGCTTGACCCAGGCAGGTGAAATGTACGTGGGCAACATGGTTGACACCTTCTATTCTCTGGTCGGAAAAATCAAGAAAGAAATCGTAATGAGAAAAAAGAAATAAAAATATTGTTCATAACCTCCTATGTGAACAGTAAATGAAGGCATGTGCAGATGATGTACATGCCTTTTTTTTTGGGAATATTCCCTCACGGACAGAAACCAGATAAAACTATAAAATCATTTGCTACCCGTAAAGGGATATTTCTATTTTTAAGAAAAATATTTTTTAAACATGGAATCTTTCCATGACATTCTGATTTTTTTCTATACTCCGGAAGGTTTTCATTGCAGTAATCTTTCGTCAGATTTTGAAACCGGAGGTAAATTGTTATGGTAAAAATCGCAACTTGTTGTATTCATTGTGTTTACAACAAAGAGGAAAACTTGAAAAAGTATTTTTCGTTTATTGACGAGGCAGCTGCAAAAGGTGCTAATCTTGTAGTTTTCCCGGAACAGAGCCTTCAGGGATATCTGCAGAGTCTGGTGGCAATGCCTTACTCTGATCATGAATATCAGTACACAAATGCGGAACTTGTTCCGGAAGGGGAAACAGTCCAGAAAATAATCGCCAAGGCAAAAGAAAAAAATGTCTACATTGTTTTTGGTATGACAGAGCGCGATCCTGAAATCGACTACAAGCTCTACAACTCGGCAGTTCTTGTAGGACCAGAAGGATTCGTAGGCAAGTACAGAAAGGTTCACCTTCCAGGCGACGAACTCCACATCTATTCACCGGGACATTCATTCCCTGTATTTGAAACAAAAATCGGAAAGATCGGTATGCTCATCTGCTACGACAAGCAGTTCCCTGAAAGCGCAAGAGAGCTTGCCCTGGGTGGAGCAGAAATTCTTGTAATGCCAACTGCATGGCCTTTCAATGATCCATGTCCTGAACACCTTGCCGATGTGACAAAGGATGTAATGTACAAGATCTACGATACCTACGATACATCACGTGCCATGGAAAACCAGCTTCTCTTTGTTTCGTCAAACCAGGTTGGAAAAACAGGCGACATCGACTACATCGGATGCAGCACAATCACAGACCCATACGGAACAAAGCTCTGTACTACTGGCTGCAAGGAAGGTATCGCAATGACTGAGGTCGATCTCAAGAAGGCTATCTTTGACTACAAGAAGGGAACGATGCTCGGACTTAATCTTCTCTTCGACAGAAACACTTCTGCATACAAACTCATCAAGGAAGAAAACTTCTTTAAATAATAATGTCCACAATCAAATAACGTTAGGAGAAAATACAATGAAAAGATTTAGAAGAATATTTACAGCACTGGCAGCATGTTCAATGCTCATGGGATTTGTTGGATGCAAGGATAAGAAGGCATCATCAAATGAAATCAAGCTTGGTCTTCTGTGCGACATTACAGGTGACCTTGCCATCAACGGCGGAATCACAAGTTCTGCCATGAAGTTTGCCGTAGAAGAAATCAATGCAGCCGGCGGCATCAACGGAAAGCAGATCAAACTTACCATCTACGATACACAGAGTGACAATACAGTTTATCAGGACATGGCAAGAAAGCTGTGCCTTGAAGACAAGGTAGATGCTGTATTCGGCGGAATTACAAGCGCTTCACGTGAGGCCATCCGCCCGATTTTCGAGGAATATGAAATGCCATATTTCTATGCACAGCAGTATGAAGGAGGTGTTGCTTCCCATTACACTTTCTGTACCGGCTGTATTCCTGAAATGCAGATAGATCCTATCGTAGACTATCTTTATAAGCAGAAGCCTGACGCAAAGGCATACATTTGGGCTGCAGACTACAACTTTGGTCAGATTACTGCTGAATGGATTATCAAGGCAGTAAATGATCACGGCGGAACTATTTTGGCAACTGAATTTGTTCCTCTTGGAGTTTCCCAGTTCAGTCCTACAATTGCAAACATAAATGCAGCAAAGCCAGACATCGTGTTCTCAATTGCGGCAGGTGCTGCACAGATGTCATTCTACGAACAGTGGGCAAACGCAGGATATGCAGACATTCCTCTTGTAACAACAACTTCAGGATTGATGTGCGGTGAACACAAGATCTTTGAGGCTCCTGCCCTTGCAAACCTTCATGTCGCTTCTCCTTACTTTGAGGAACTTGATACACCTGAAGCAAAGGCCTTCACAAAGAAGTTCCGTGAAAAGTTCAGCGAATCACAGGTTCCATACCTTGGAATGGACATTGAAACTGTTTATGACACTGTTTACATCTATAAGAAGGCAGTTGAAAAAGCCGGAACTACAGAAGCTGAAGCTGTAATCGCAGCACTTGAATCTGGCATCAGTTTTGATGGACCAGCCGGAACTGTAACAATCAACGGAAAGGACCACCATGCAATCAAGAACTCGACTGCAGTAAGAATCGAAAAGGATCATTCCGTAACACAGATCGTTACAATGCCAAATGTAAAGTCAGGATTCCTTGAAAGCCTTGGAATCGACCTTCCAAAGACAGGCAAGAATTCACCAAACAAGCAGTTTACACCTACAGGAAAGTAATCAGGTAATAAAAAGTAAATGAAAAGAGGGGCTGGCTTGCAAACGCAAGTCAGCCCCTCTTTTCATTTATGGACATCAGTAAAATATCATTCAGCCCTCAATGAAGAAAGAAATCCTTCAAAACTTGAAGCAACTTCTCCGTTGATTTTTGACGACAGGGCTTTTGAAATTCTTCTTGAAAGACCCTTTTCTTCCGTCGATGATTCCCTTCCCTCAAAGGAAACGGACCACATGGTCTCCAGCGCACCTACATCCTGCAGCTGGCCCTTAAAAGAATAAAGGCACTGCACGGTTTTTTTATCATCGGGAATTCTCTGGACAAAATCAGCAGTCACAAAAAATCCATAGCGCTCCTCCTTCATGTCAGAAACCCTGAATCCAAACTGGCTGAACATTTCAGAAACATACTGCTTTATCTGATTGTCACGGTCGCCCGCAATGTTCAGGTAGATCGGTATCATCTTTGCAATATCAAGCATCTGTGATCTGACCGATGCGGAAGAATAGATGTTCTTGAATTCCTTTGCCGTCTCGCTGTTGATGACCTCAAGTTTTGAAAGCATCTTTTCATCAAGAGATGCTATCTCCCTTGCATAATCATACCTTGCATATGTCTCAAGGGAATAAAGATCAGAGGGCTTTGCACATACAAGTTTTTCTACCCTGGCATCGTTTGCCTTTATGGATGACACAAGAATTTTTTCCGTTTCTTTTTTATCCATGACTGCAAGAGCGTAGTGTTTCTTTTCATCAGAGTAATATTCCTTCAGTTCAATGCCGATGAGATCCTCCACTGCAACCTTCTGGGTTATGCTCTGGGAGAAGTCGGAATTCTTTCCGATTGAAACAGTTCCGTCTTTCTGAGCCTGCTGCATCCTTGAAGAAGTTTTTGCGGAAGATTTGACACTGCGACCAAAGATGGCGGCAAGATTTTCTACGGCCGCAAGTTCAGCCTGCTGACGGGTCCTGCCACTTCCTACAGCAGTAAAAAATTCCTTTGCAGGATAATCTTTGGAAGGATTCTTGACCCACTGGGGAGTCTTTGCAAAGGCAAGGGAACTAATGAAAATCAAAGAAACCAAAAAAAACTTTTTCATGGCGTTTTCCTATTTCTTGATTTCCTTTTTTATCTCGTCGTTCTCACCCTGCCAGATGATTCTGTTGTTCTCGATATTTGTGAGTGTGGCGTAGACAAAATATGCCCTGACTGAACGCTTGCCTTCCTTCTGGACAACACACTTAACTGAACCTGTAAGCATGAAGTCGGCTGCATCTTCCTTGTCCAAAGCCTTTGCAGTCTCAATGCTTGCGTGCTGGTCCTGATCCCTCTTTTCTTCCCTAAGCTGTTCCCTTTCATCCTTAGATGCAACAAATTCAAGGACGCCTGAGTTGATGATTGCCGTCTGAAGTTTCTTTGCTACAATTGTAGTATCAATTTTTTCCGCACTGTCATTCTTTATCTCACCGACAATTACAAGACCAGGTCTGCCGTGCTGTTCTTCAAATTTCGAAACCCTTGGAGACGAAATGCATTCTTCGATCAATGACTCACATACGATGCGAACATCAGTGTCATTCCAGTAACCGTCAAGATCAGTCACCTTTGAGCTTTCAACCCTTTTCACCTTTGTCTTGCCCAGGGCAAATGCATTTACTGCCGCAGCCATCATAAAAAACAAAACCAATTTTTTCATAAAACACCTCACGTGGTTTTTAAAATTTATTTTCAGAAAAGTATTTCCTTCAACTGAATTTCATAAAGATCTTTATCCATGATCCACACTGAATAATAATTATATTTCACGATATAGTCATCTTCCTTTTTTGCCTTTTTACCTGATTTTTTTGCATAGCCGTTTTTTATCCAGAAGGACTCAACTTTCTGAAGTCCCCTGAGATTGCTTTCCGAAACCAGTTCCCCGACACGCAGAAGATTTCTTTCAATGATATCATTTTGCGAAATGGCGGATTCCTTTACTGAAATGCTCATGGACTGTGAAATCTCGCTGGATATTCCGCTTGTGTCCGCCATGAATTCCGCAACCTCAAGATCCTTGTCCGTGGCAGTCGCAACCCAGACTTTGTAATCCTCAAGCCCAAGTTCTTTTGCCACAGCTTTCCTGTCCGATTGTGCTGCGGCTTTTACCCAGGCCGGAACTCCCTCACCTTCGTCCCTGTACTGCCAGTCCAATATGGTGGTGGCTTTCGCCGTAGTCTTTTTTGCGGCAAAGGCAAATGAAAATGCAATGGCAATCTGAATCAATGCGATAATAATTTTTTTCATTTTTATTCCCATTAAAAAAACAACAAAAGAAAGCAATCGTTACTGATTGAAAAAACTCAATATTGTTTCGTAATCGTACGTCCTTCCCATCCAGGAAGGTTCAACCTTTCATGTTCAAGGACAGCTTCAAAGTCTGCACGTGGATCACAATGTTCTTCTATCTCAAGTTGAGTCCTGTGCAGGCGGTTTATGCATTCGCTTTTGTCTTTATATCCAAGACGAGATTTTTCAATGGCGTCACCAAGGATGCGGATGCTTTCATCGTATATCCTGAGAGGTACAGGGAACGGATGTCCATCTTTTCCACCATGGGCAAAACTGAACCTTGCAGGATCCCTAAAGCGGCTTGGAGTTCCGTTTATCACTTCACTAACTAACGTTAGTGACTGCAGGGTACGGGGACCAAGACCGGGCGTTAGCAGAAGGCTTTCAAAATCCTTTGGATCGCTTTCATATGCCGTAGCCAGAACTCCGCCAAGGCGCTTCAAATCTACATCTTCAGCCCTTACATCATGGTGGGCAGGCATTACTATGTTGCGGCTAACGACCGGTTGCTGTATTTCCACACCTAGACTAACTTTCGTTAGTTTATGCTCAGTGTCTTCAAACAGCTCCAGCTGCTGTTTTTCAGTCTTAACCACTGCCTCTGAAACACCATGGTTCTGGATGTCCCTTATCTCGCTGATTATCCTTTCCGGATTTTCCTTTGAAAGATCAAGGATGGAAGAACGGGTTTCCTTTGCGTCGCTGTCCGTAAGGTTCAGTATGTATTTCTGGTTTTCGCCTGTAATTCCCGTGTGAGGATCTTCAACAAAACTCTTCAAGTTTTCCGAGCACCAGTGGTAGCGGCGAGCAGTTTTTGTGGCGCTGTTCATTCCCTGCTGAACTACAGTCCAGTCTCCTTCGTCGCTTACAATAAAATTATGCTGGTAAAGCTGGAAGCCATCCTGCACCGCCGTGTTGTCGACCTTTGCCACAAGCTTGCTGTTGCGTACAAGACCGTCGCCATCAAGGCCTGCCATGTTGCTTACAAACTCAAGTTCTTCCGGAGTTTTTCTTGAATACTTTCCACGGCCACCGCAGACAACAAGTCCAAAATCTTTTGCACGTGCATTTATACCGCGCTTAAGTGCATACATTACGGAGGTTGTAATTCCGCTTGAATGCCAGTCCATTCCAAGAACGGCTCCAAGGGACTGAAACCAAAGGGGATCGCTCAAACGGCGGAGGACTTCTTTTTTTCCGTACTGCATGATTAAGGCTTCAACAATAAGGGTCCCCATGTCACGCATGCGGTCCGCAAGCCATTTTGGGACAATTCCCGAATGAAGAGGAAGATCTGCATGTCCTGTATTTCTTGGCATTTTTCTTTTCCTATCTGCCCAGCAATACCTTGATAAGGTCGCTTCGGCCTGCAACACGCAATGCTTCCTTTACAAGGTTTGCATTCTCCCTTTTGTTGAACTGAAGCAAGGCACGCTGAAGTCGTCTTTCGTGTCCGCCGCGGGCAATGTAAACTTTTTCAAGATGCCCGTCTCCCCCTTCCTTGTGGGGATTGTATCCCGTGTAGTACATGGCCGTAGCAAGGCTTCCAGGTGTCGGATAGAAATCCTGGACCTGGTCGGGAACAAAGCCCGTCTTCTTCAGATACAAGGCAGTCTCTATCGCTTCGTTCAATCCCGCTCCAGGATGCCCCGCAATATAATATGGAACAAGAAACTGCTTCATGCCACATTCCCTGTTGGTCTTTTCATATTCCTTTGCAAAATCTTCATAGACCTTGTGGGTGCTTTTCCTCATCAATGAAAGAACATTGTCGCTTACATGTTCCGGCGCAACTTTAAGCTGGCCTGAGATGTGATGCATTACAAGTTCCTTGAAGAATGTTTTGTCCTTGTCCATCATCAGATAGTCAAAACGGATTCCAGAGCGGATGAAAACTTTCTTCACCTTTGGAAGGGCACGAAGTTTTCTAAGGAGCGAAACATAATCCGTGTGGTCAACCTTTACGTTTGGACACGGATTTACACCCATACAGTCCCGGTTTGGACATGCACCGGCTTTGGCCTGCTTTTCACATGCATCGTGTCGGAAATTTGCAGTAGGACCTCCGACATCGTGGATGTATCCTTTGAAGTCTTTGTCATCAGTCATTCTGACCGCTTCTTTAATTAAACTGTCGTGACTTCTTGCCTGAATACGCCGCCCCTGGTGAAAAGTGATTGCACAGAATGAACATGCACCAAAACAGCCGCGGCAGCTTGTAAGGCTGAATTTTACTTCCGAGAGGGCCGGAATTCCAGTCTTGTTGTTTTCCGCAGGCTCATCGTACATGGGGTGCCATCGTCTTGTAAAAGGAAGCTCATAGACTTTATCGAATTCTTCAGTAGACAAAGGCATGGCAGCCGGCATCTGGACAACAAAGCGTGTGTCGGCAGGTTCAACAAGAATCTTGCCGTTGATGGCATCGGTGTTCATTTCCTGAGTGTGGTAGCTGCGGGCAAAAAGTTCACGGCTTTCATCCGTATTTTTTGAAATGTCCTGATAGGACGGAAGCCAAACAGCATCTTCAGGTATCTCCTCTTTTTTGCTTGTGTACCAGCAGGTTCCGCGGACGTTGCGGATCTGGCGTGCAGGAACACCTTCCCTAAGCAAGGCAGCGATTTCAAGCAGGGAATGTTCACCCATTCCGTACATGAGAAGATCAGCCTTTGAATCAAGGAGAATGGAACGCTTTACAGTGTTGGTCCAATAATCGTAGTGGGAAGTACGCCTTAAGCTTGCCTCGATTCCGCCTATAAGGACATTGACTCCCTTGTAGGCCTCGCGGATTTTCTGAACATAGATATTTGTAGCGCGGTCAGGCCTGTGACCTTTTACTCCACCGTGGGCATAGACATCCTCAGAACGCGGCTTGTTGTTGGCCGTGTAGTTTGAAACCATGCTGTCCATGGCACCGGCACTTACAAGAAAACCAAGTTTAGGCTGACCAAACTGGCGGAATACTTCAACGTCCTTCCAGTCCGGCTGTGCAAGTATGGCGACAGTGTATCCGTTTGCTTCAAGAAGACGCCCAAGAAGGGCCGCAGCAAAACTGGGATGGTCCACATAGGCATCCCCTGAGACAAAAACAAAATCGACCTGAGAAATATTGCGATCAATCAAATCCTGCCTGCAGACAGGAAGAAAATCACTGCTGCTCAAGTTCCTTTCTTTCCTTTGCAAGCTTTCGTATCAGAACAGTCACGTAGGCAAAAATACCGACATCAATGGCCATGAGAATTCCGATTACAATGTAATAAAAAACGGAAGCAGTTCCTTCCTTGTAGGAATCATAAAAATAATAGCAGAGGAGAGCAAACAGTGCCGCGATAAGAGTACGGCTGTTTTCAAATTTTTTAATCTTTGCCTTGATGGCATCCACGTTGCTGTCAGCAACTTCATTTTCGTTTTCCGACATGTCTCAATGATAAATGTAATTGTCAAAAAATTCAATTTTGAAATGTAAAGCCATCTTAAAAAGATGAAGTTCCGGCTTTGCTGAAAATAAACCGAAACTTCATCTTTCAAAATCAATCCATGACCATTCTTAGGCTTCTATTGTCTGAAGGATGCATCATGTCTGTTTCACCGCTTGGTGTTTCATCGTTCGTGCTGCCACCAGATGATCCAGAACCATATTCTGAAATCTGGTTGACGAGGTAACCATTCTGAAAATGGAAATAGCTTTTGTAATAGGAATCTTCCACTAAATCCAACGATTCGTCCGATTTCCTTTTGAAATGCGATTCCTTACTTATATAAAACTCTCCGTCTATCTGGCTGTTATATTCTTCTGCTTTTTGGTTTCCCTGTGTATCCAGAATCTTTGGATAAGCGGCATAAGAAAAACTTGTTTTCTGCTGAGTGGTTTCTCCGTAGATAAACAGGTAAGCTCTTAACCTGTTCCTTGTTTCCGGAATGATACTTACGGTTTTTATTCTGTCACCAACCTCTGAAAAATCTTCATTGGTATTGAATTCACTCTGAAGTATGAAGCCGTTTTCATAAAGTTCCGTGTCCCAGCTCATCTTGTAGAGCGTATGCAATGTATTTTTGATGTTGTCTGAAGAAGTTTCAAAGAAATTGATCGTCCTGTTGACCTGATACCATTTTGTTCCGTCACATTTATCGTCAGGAATTATATCACGATAGGAGAATTTTGGTGCCTTGTTCAAAGTGAAGGTTAAATCGTTGGACAGGTCTGTGTCAGCGCTGATATTGCTGACAGTGCATGTAAGATCATAAGTCCAGTATTCAGTTTCTCTGAACGGAATGTCCTTAAGCTTGTTCTCATCAATTTCAATCACTCTGTAGTATGAAACCGAATTGCCAGTTTCCGGGCTGAAGCATAATCGTACATTCTTGTACTCCGTTGGATTTGAATTCAGGGATAAGTTTTTGTATTCAACTGTTGTTTCTCCAACTGAATCAACAAAGCCGTCAAAAATGACTTCACATGGCTTCTCTTTCATTTTTCCATCGTCACCGAAATCATATGTCACTACAAGCAGGGAACTGTATTCCCCGTATTCAACTTTCGTGTAATAATTTTTTTCGACGGGCTTTTTTTCTTCATTCGAATCTATAGAGCAACAGATTGAAACATATCTACCTGTTTCACTGTTTTTGTCATAACTGAATTTTTCAAAATCAGCCTTAAGTTCATTCTTTATGGTTTCCCCAAGAGGACATGTTTCGGCTTCATCCTTGCTGTAATAGAAAAATTCAATTGTATCCAGCAACATTCCATTTGATTTGTATTCTCTTATTTCCTTATAGTCCGAAAAATTATCTTTGTCATAGACATACTCGGTTAAAGATTTAAGACTCAGCGAACTTGAATATTCCTTGTATACAACATCTGTTTTTGTTGAGTCGTTGTCATTATCACTGCTGCTGTCATCGCTTGATCCATTGGAACAGGAAATGCACAATAGTGAAGAAATAAGAAATATACCTGCAGAAATAATTGCATATGCTTTTTTCATGATCTTTGCCATCCTAAAGCTCCCATTTTCCGTTTGCAAACGGTGAAGAATAATTCACTGAAGGTTTTCCGTTTCCAGTCGTACTCCAGAGGGTTCGATCAATATTCAGAAGGTCAAAGGAAATCAGATTCTTGAGCGCAGACAGCTTCACATTGGCATAAAGCCCGACCGAGACCTTTCCCATAAGCTGCCATCCGCTTATCGCTTCAAGTTTATCAAACTTAAGCTTTGCATCCTGCATGTTCGTCTTCATTGTCATTGCGTTTTCGCTGTCATCAAGGGAGGTGAACAATGTATTGTATTCATCAGCCTCAGAATTTACCTTTGTCCATGCACCTCCTATATTTGCAGATAACTTTCCACCGCCAGTTGCTTTCAGTTCAAGAATGTTCATTCCAAAGAGTATCAGTCCTGCTTTTGCTGAAGGACCCAGAGTGATGGTTCCAGTTGCGCAGATTATGACCTGATGAGCATCAGGTTCCCATGAAATGTCATCTGCCTTTGTATTGCTTGGAATAAAGGCAAGATTAAAATTTGAGAAAACATTTGAGTGATGTACAGATCTCTTGTAATACTGATAATCAACACTTATGCCTCCATTGGCGCTGAAATCGATGTAAAATCCTGCATATGGTCCACTGGTACCATCTCCCCAGGAAAGCCCTGGAATTGCAACGGATGCATTGGCCCTGATTGATCCCGTGACATTCAATCCGGCTCCAAATTCAACATCCCTGTACCAGTCATATTTTACATAACCCGGTGTGTAATAGGTTGTCCACTTCCACATTTTCCAGGTGCCATGGGTGTCAATTCCTGTCTTTGCATATGATGCCGAATAGACAGCCTTGTTCTGCCAGCTTTTGTATCTGACCTGAGGTGTAATCTGAACCTGTGCTGTTGAAGATATTGCACTTTCCTTTTTGGACATCATGGCTTTAGCACCTTGAAGTTCCTCCACTGTTTTCAGGTCGCCTTCCGCTTTTGCCTCTTTTATAGCGCTATCGGTCATTTTCTTAAGGTCATCAAATGTACCTTTGCTGTAAAGGGACTTTCCTGGAGGAGTGATTGTAAAGCTCCATTTTGTATATCCGTCGCTGGTCGACATGACTGTATCAAGCATGGTTTTTGTAACAGCCGGGGATCTTGTTGTTTCCTCTGAAATTTCAGGTTCCAATGTCCGAGAACCAACTTCTTCAGCAAACGCATCCCTTTCCTCTATCGCAGTATTGAAATCCGCCGTCTGTTCAGGAATATTGATGCCATCAAAAACTTCACTGATTTCCGGAGTAACAGCATTGATTGAGATGTTGTTTCCCGACCTTGTGATGCTTATGACTTTTTTTGCTTTTCCGTTGACATCAATGAAAATATCACCGACTTCAAGATCAAGCGGACTTGCGTTTACTGCCTTTCCTCTTGTAATGTTTTCTCGGATACCAATATCTGAAAAGTCCTTGATCTTTGCGGACAGGATGAGTACAGAATCATGAATAAGACCATCGATAGCAAAGGCGGAAGACAGGATTGCGGCACTGAATGCAAGTGCAAAAATTCGTTTTGAAAATCTTTTCATTAAAATTCTCCTTTGCAGATGATGTTGTTTTTATCATCAATTCGGAAAATACTCGTAAGGTTTCCGTTTTCGTCATACTGATATTCAACAATATCTGGACTGCTGCTTTCATAGGATGCAGCAGCGCGTGTTGTTCCGTTATAGGTCTTATGAATCTTCATGACCTTTCTAGGAACATTTGTTTCTTCTGCAATCAATGAACGTGTTGTACCTGTATCTTCTTCATAGCTGAGTGTGTATGAACCTTTGACAGGATCGGAAACAGCTACAGAACGGAGCTCTTCTTTGTTGTAGGAGTAAAGCTTGTTGACGGTAAGACCAGTTTCCGCACTTGTATAGGTGGCACTGGTGATGTTCCTTGTTCCTTCATCAACAGTCATTACAGTCTGGCCGTCATCGGAATTGATTGTAATCGTAATGGCTGAACTGGCCTGTTTTTCAGCGGTCTGGTTGTTACATCCCAATAATGTAAAAGAAATCAGAACTAAAAATAAAATTTTTCTCATAAAATCTCCTTAGGGATCAGCAGAAAACCCTCATACCTAGGTTATAATGCATAATTTTTTTTTTCACATAAACCAAATATTCGATAACATTCTTTTATAAACCTTCAAAAAAATGGATGGCTTAAGTCAAAGGGGGCTTCCGGCCGATGGCCGTCGGGTGTTCCGCACTTCGCTGCCGCTCATCTAAAGACGCCTACGGCGGTGCTCCATACCCTAAGCCAAAAATGGCAAAATTTCCCATAAAAAAGGCAGAATAAACATCTTTCAAACGTTTACTCAAAACTGCAAATTCTATATTTTCTTCTATAAATATAATTATTCATGAATATTCCCTTACGGGCAGAAACTAGATAAAACTATAAAAATACTACCAGTCAGTCCGCAACTGCCAAAACCGCTAGCTAGCGTCGCTACACGCGCAAGTTGGCAAGGAAACTATCGTTCCGCCTTGCGAGTGTTTTTGTCAGTCGCTGCCTTCCTTCTCGTATTTTCATAAACATAATAACTTTCTGTCCGTGAGGAAATATTCACGAATAATTATATTTATAGAAGAAAATATAGAATTTACTGTTTTGCGTAAATGTTCGGCAGGTGTTTTTTCCGCCTTTTTCATGGGGAATTTTGCCAAACAGAGAAGTATTATGTATTGATTATTTATAGAAAACCACTTCTTTGTTGAAGTAATTCTTCCATAGGTTTATGAAATCAAAGTAGAAAGGTTGCATTACGGAAAAAATTCGTGTGAGGTCTTTTGAAGGTATCTTATTGTTGTTATGTGCCAATGAGAAGGATCCATTTGCGAGAATCCAGACCTTCGTATCATTTTCAGAGGGATCGCCTTTTGTAATGTGAAAATGAATTGGCTCATTGTTTTCATTGGACCAAAAGTAGATTTTATATCCGTTGGTACGAATAAAAACTGGCATCAAGCAATCTCCAGGTTATCCAAATTTCTGCAATTTGTTATTGCAGGGTATATTTTGTTGAAATAAGTTATGAAAAAAGAATTCTTTTCATCAGAGAAATTCGAATGAATAATCTTGCCTGCATTAGAAATCAAGATGGCATCGGCCGACTTTATGTTTTCAAAAGAGACAGTGTCAGAATCATATGTAATCAAAATATCATCTTTCGTACAAAATTCTTTTCGCATATATGCCTCCATTGGTTAATCAATAAAATGATAGCATATATGGGGAGAAATCACAATTTTAGTAATAGTTTAGGTCGAAAGTCGGAAAATGAAATATTGGATAGTATTTAATTTTTGTCCAAAACTTGAGTAAACATTGAGACAAGGGAGAGTTCCTTGTCATTGAATCTATTTAGTCTTTCAATTATGTGTTCTAGTTCGACACTGGTTTTTGAAGTTTTAGGTGATTCATTCAGGCAAAGTTTGTCCAGTGAAACTCCCAAGGCTCTAGACAGTAAAATTAGTTTTGATAGGGAGGGTTCAGCAGACGCTTCTTTTAAATAACTTTTTAGAGTATTTTCACTGATTCCAGATTTTAGGGAAAGTTCCTTGATTTGCAGCCCTTTACATTCCATTATGAAATGAAGGTTTTCCTTAAATGTCATATTTTTAGAATAGTAATTAATCACCCTTGCATCTCTATAAAAAATAATATTTTACTTGAAATATTGAGGTTCGGGTAATATAATACTCACATATTAGAAGTTTGAATAATTATTTATTCATCAGAGAGGTTTTTGTATGAAAAGGAAAATTTTATTTGGTTTATTGTTTATAATCAACTTGTCAGTCTTCGCACAGAAGATAGGTGAATATTCATTTGTTTACCCAGGTATGCTTGATATGTTGATGGGTAGTGCTAACGAAAATAGAGGTCTACCGGCTCATGGTACGAGTTTTAAAATCCTTTCGGATACTGATTGCATCAAAGATGGTGTTAAAATGACCGAGTGTTATATGTCTGGTTCAAAAATATATATGACATTTGTTGTTGAATCAGAACCTGTCATTTTCGAATTTGTTTATAAAGATACAGGAGAAGGGAATAAAACAGCATACTTGATTAAGTTGACATTAAGTGCAGCAAAAAAGGTGAATGGTAGTTATCAAAAGAGTGTTGAAACAGGCGTCTTTACTGAACCAGCTGGAGATTTACTTTCTAATGCACGTGGTTATGGACAATTCTATGGTGCTGCTAATGAAGTTTATGGTTTGATTTATGATTGGGGAAAGAAGGCCAAAGTGGAGAGAGCAAGAAATGAAAAAAAAGTTTCTCAACTCGAATCAAAAATTTCTGCAAAGCTAAAGGAATTCAGTAAAAAGGAAAAAACTGCAATGTTAAGTTCAATGAAAAAGAGCATAGAGGATTCAATAGTTCCTTTTGTTCTTTCTGAAGGAGTTTTTGATAAGGAAAAATTTCTTACTTTAGATAAATCCGATTCAGAAAAAATTTATTATGAATATAAGGATAAATTTGAGACGACTTATAAAAAAGATATAGAAGATTATAAAAAAGCAATTAACTCAATTGAAGCAACTGAGAAAAACTTCTGGTTTGATGAATTCAATTTCAATGAAATTACGACCAATCTTTACAATGAAATTTATGATGAACATAAAGATGGAGTTAATTCTCAAATCGAATTAAGAAATAGAATCTATGTAGATACTTTTGCTCAAAAAGGAAAAGAATGTATAGATTCTATAATTCCTGAATTTGATTCTGTTCAGACAGGTTTTGATAGTGAAACTTTTTCATCAAAAGTGAATGATAAGCTGAGAATAGAATATGAAAGTCTTGAGAAGGACTATGTTTCAAAAACAAGCCTAGAAGCATTAAAATTTAAACCGTTTGAAGAAATTTGTAGTGATGTAAAAATTTCTGAATCAATAGAATCTGTTAAAAATGCCTTTGACTTAAGAGACTTGTCTTATGAATCTTTTGTTGAAAATATAAAAAATGTCTTAATTAAGCAAAGTTGTAAGCTTTGTAAGAGCATAAAAAATCCTACTATTGAATCTATCAAAGCAGCTCTCAAGGACTTTGAAAAAAATGAGCTCGAAAAAGAAATATCCAAGTTTGAAGAAAATAATAGCTGGGGTATTCACTATAAATCCTATGAACCAATTTCAGATAAAGTATTTGAAAAAGAAATCCTTGGAGTTTATTGTGAAGAGAATAAGAAAAGTATTTTAAAACTTACAAAACAGGGTAATGCAGAGTTGAAGAAAAAATAGAAATATCTTTCAGGACATTTGAATATAATGAAAAAGAAAGAGTAGAGTTGAAATTTTTCGATTCTACTCTTTTTATTCTATTTTACCAGCATTTTTGATACGCTGCATGAGATTAAGTTGTGTAGCATACGATATTCTTTCCATCCTGCAAAAAGGGATTTTACTTTTTCGCTAATTTCATTAAGTTCGTATACCATTGCCAGTCTCCTTTTTTATCAGCAGATTTCTAATGTTGCTGTTCCGCCGGTTTTTTTTCAATAAATCCGTTCTTTAATAATCTGGATTATCCCCTCACGGATAGTAAATATTTATGTTCATAAAAATACGGGAAGAAAGGCAGCGACTGACAAAAACACTCGCAAGGCGGAACGATAGTTTCCTTGCCGACTTGCGTGTGTAGCGACGCTAGCTAGCGGTTTTGGCAG
>CALELJ010000219.1 GCA_937902445.1 uncultured Treponema sp.
CTGCATTAGGTCTGTCTACAACCACATATATAATAATCTGTGGATTATCAGCTGGCGCAAATCCCATAAATGAAAGAACGTAGTTTGTTCTATCACGAGGTACTGTTTCGGCTGTACCTGTCTTACCGGCAATCTGCACTGTGGTATTGTGCATCGGGTAGACGGCAGTTCCGTCTGAAATTGTATATCTAAGGGCCCTCTGCACTTCTTTCCAGACTTCCGGATCGACAGTTGATTCATGGAGGACTTCCGGCTTAACTTCCTTTATGACTTCATTGTTCTTTGAAGGATCCCTGACTTCTTTTAAAAGATGTGGTCTGTAAATTTTTCCGCTGTTGCATACCATGGCCATCATGTTTGCTACATGGAGCGGAGTTACAAGGGTGTATCCCTGACCGATGGAAATGTTCATTGTGTCTCCACCAAGCCATTTTTCACGGTACTTTCTCCATTTCCACTGGGCAGTAGGAACAGTTCCCTTTGTCTGGGCCGGCAAATCTATTTCAAGACTCTGACCAAAACCAAATTCCTGGGCATAGGACGAGATGCGGTCAACACCAAGATAGTCTGTACCAAGAACCCAGAAGTAAACGTCACAGCTTTGTGCCAGTGCATTTTTCAAATCGAGCCATCCGTGTCCAGGAACACCAACGTGGCATCTGAATACACGGTCACCGTATGTGATTCGTCCGGGACATTCGATTTTCTTGTCCGATGGAAAAAGTTTTTCAGATAGAATTGCCGTAGACATGATTGTCTTGAATGTTGAGGCAGGAGGATATTCCGCGTTCACGACTCTATTGAGCATAGGCTTGTTTTTGTCGCTTGCAAGCATGGCGTATTGAACGGAGGAATCATCTGTTGAAAAAACATTTGCATCAAAATAAGGATATGAAACCATGGCGATGACTTCACCTGATGCAGGCTTAAGCACGACTGCAGCACCAATTCTTTCACCAAGTGCTTTTTCGGCAAGACGCTGAATTCTGTTGTCGATTGTGAGAATGAGGTTCTTTCCGCTTTTAGGAGGAGTGACAACAGGAGTGTCGTTGAGAATTCTTCCGTGTACATCTACGGTACGGCTTATGGAACCAGGCTCACCTTTAAGCAGGCTGTCATACTGACGTTCGATTCCGGTCTTGCCTACTACGGAGTTTGCTTCATATCCGCTGTTGAACATGAGGTTGAAGTCAGCACCGTATGAGAAATCCCATGTTGAACGGTTGTTTGTAGTGACGATGTTGTTCTTAGAGTTGTTGTAGTTCACATTACCGTTTACGCTTGCTTCGAACCAGTCTTTGCGATAACCGAATGAAAGGTTCTCACCAACAGTAACAGTGTTTGTTGCAGAGATGTCGTCTTTATAGCGAACAGGATCAAGGTAGCTCACACGATGGTTGTATCCTCCGTTAGTGTTAGAACTTACGGTGAAGAGTCTGTCTGGACCGAAACCGCGGTTCCATCCGAATCCGAGACGCGCATTCCAGTTACCGTTGATATTCTCGTATGTACGTGTCTGACCACCGGTCTCTGCGTTGTACTTCACACTGCTGACAGTTCTGTTGCGAGTGTTGTTGTAACCTCCACCGAAGAGGATATTACGCGAATGGTCGGTCATATAGTTATTGTAGAAGAATCCGAAATTGTTGTTGAAC
>CALELJ010000220.1 GCA_937902445.1 uncultured Treponema sp.
AGTCTTCCTTTGTAATGTCCCTGACCTTGCTTCCGTCAGTAAGAACGCTCATTCCTTCAATGACTATTTTTTCTCCAGGTTCAATTCCATCAATCTGGATCTCGCTTTCAACGGAATGGCCTGTCGTGATTTCCTTCTTGACGGCAGTCTCTCCGTCGTCAGAAATGACAAAAACATAATTGTGCTTGCCCTTAGTGACAATGCACGTTGTAGGAACGGTAACCTTTCCCTTGTAGTCGACTGTATAAAGCACCACTTTCGCAAACATGCCGGCATTGACGCGGTCATCCTTTCTGTCAAAATCAAGGACAACTTCCTTGGTGCGGCTGGTCTGGTCAAGAACAGGTGAAACCTTCGTTACTGTTGCATCGAATACTTCATCAGGATAGGCTTCAAGATAGACCTTTGCCTTAAGTCCGTTCTTTACGTCCGCAACAAGACGCTCAACGACCTTTATCTTCAGCTGAAGGTTTGATACATCACCGATAGTTGTAATGACACTCTGGGTGCTTACCTTTGTGCCCGGTTCAAGTACACTGGCTATAACAGTTCCGCTTACGGGAGCAAAAACCTTGCTGTGGGTGTAGTAGGAACCAGGCTCGCTGGGGTCAATCTCCGCAATCACATCGCCTTTCTTTACGATGGTTCCAAGTCCTACATTGGTCCTGTAAACTTTTCCGCCTATATCCGGAAAAACAGCGATGCTGCTCTTGCTTTCAATTTCACCGTTGGTATTTATAAAGTCATGCAGAACTGTATGGCTTGCGACACGGGTCTTAACAGAAACCACAGTCTGAGGCATTCCGCCAAAACCGCCCTTTCCAAAACCTCCGGCTTTCTTAGGTGATTTCTTGATCCAGATTCCAACTCCGGCCACAAGAAGAACGCAGCCAATAATTACAAAGGCACTTTTTTTATTTTTCATTTCTATCTCCAGTCAGACGGCCAAATTCCCAGCCGCATTCATATTCAAGTTCGTGGATTGCAGAAGCAAGGGAGTTTGCCTCGGCAACAAGATTTACTTTCGCAGACATGAGATTGTCATGGGCTGCCTGCAATGTCAAAAGGTCACGGGTTCCGTGGTTGTAGGCCTCAAGGGTCATGGTATAGTTTGTCTGGGCAAGATCGATGCTGTTTTTTCTTACCCTGATGTTGTCGATGTACTGGTTTATTTTCTTCACAAGATTTTTTGTCTTGATCTCATAGCTTGTCCTTTCATTTTCAAGCTTAAGTTCAAGACTTGCGATGCTTTCCTTCTGGGCTTCAATGGACTGGGCGCTTTTTGACCAGGGAAGAAATCCGTCAAGGGGAATGGTGGCACCAAGAGAAAGGGAACCTCCGTCATTCCAGTTTTCACCGCCGTCGTTTGACGCATAGCTGTAGCTGTAGCCTGCACTAAGGCTTGGCCCGTAGGCTGAATATTTTGCCGCAAGAAGATTGTTCCGCTCATTTTCAAGCTGTTTCTCCAGGGCTGCGACGGAAGCGGATTTTTTTTCAAGGGATTCCGTATTTATTTTTTCAAGGCCGAGGTATTTGTCAAAACTGCCGCTGAATTCAATCTGGTCTTCCTGTGCTATTCCAACAACCTGCTTGAACTGGTCCACCGCATTCTCAAGATTTATCTTCTGGCTTTCGACATTGAGTTCAGTATTCTGGACCGTAATCTGAGCCGACAGAACATCAACACGGGAAAGAAGTCCCCGGTCATATCTTGCCTTGTTTGACTCATACTGTTTTCTTTTGGTGTCAAGGCTGTTTTCAAGGAGTGAAAGATTTTCAATATTATAGAGGATACCGTAGTAGGATTGAAGAACCGCAAGCTGAATGCTTCGTTCTGCCATTTCATAGGAGATCTCCTGCTGCTCGAGAGCAACCTTTGTTTTTTCAACCTGAACATAAAGTCCCGGCGTCAGTGTAGTTCTTACGGAAGCCCCAAGAGAAATACTGTCTTTCTTGTTTTCCACCGCAGGCAGAGTTTTGGAATAATTTGCGCTTATGCTTGCCGTAGGTGAGATAACACCCCAGGCGGAACTCTTCTCACGTTTTTTTGATTCAAGAGTTATTTTGTTCTGCCGTATGCTGATGTTGTTTGCCAGGGCACTTTCAACTGCAGTCTCCGGAGTGATCACAATTTTTTCCGCATATGTCTGCAGCCCCAGAAGCAGGATGATTGAAATGAACGATGCCCTTTTACTTGTTTTCATACATCTATAATATCGGAATAAAAAAGCCGTTACAAAGAAATTTATGTTATGAAAATGAAAGTACAATAAGGCTAAGTGCAGCCTCGATGAGCATGTGTGCAGGACTGCTAAGCGTGTGTGCAGGATTGCTGAGCCGTACGCAGGATTGCTGAGCCTGTCGAAGTATCCTGCATCTATCTTGCCAATCGCGGACCCTTCGACGTTGCTCAGGGATCCTATGA
>CALELJ010000221.1 GCA_937902445.1 uncultured Treponema sp.
GTTTGTAATTCCGCTTTGAATCATCATGGGAATCGCAAGGGCTAGAGCCTTTTTATATATACTGTTTTTATTCATTACCATTCCTTGTTCTGTTACCGAAAATAATCATTCTCCATCGAAAACGGAGAAACTCACGCTTGTTATCCTAAAACAAGTCCAGCATACAGTCAAGGTAAATCTTCTCACGGACATGAATTCTGCACTCGGGTTTAACCATGTAATAAAGGAGCATTTCAAGTACCATGGCGCTTCCGAGTCCGCGTCCTTCGATTTTGAAATTGGAAAATCCCATGGGCAGATACACGTTTTTAATCTGTTCAATACCGATGAAGGCAGGATTTTTCATGGCGCTGGAAAACCTGTAGCCGCGGTTGCTTTCCGGGGAGCAGCATTTCCACCCGGAACTCTTCAGCCCCAGCACGCTGCGGCTGACTTCTTCATAGCATTTCTTTCTGTTCGGGCAGGCAAACCAGCAGCATTCGTTGCACAGAAATTCGACTTTCCGCCTGTTTTGGGGTACAACTGTACCCAATAGTTCCGTCTTTGGGTTCAGCCTGAAATCTGGAACAACATAGCTGAACTCCTCCCTATTTAACTCTCTGTTAAATTCATCGAAATTTTCCAGGACCTTTGTGGTGGAAGATACAAAATAGTACTGGGGATAGGTTTTCCTAAGATATTCAAGAAGCAGTTCCGAATGCACTATGATTCCATTGTTTTCCGAGTGGAACAATGAGCACAGATTGTTGCATTTTCTGTCACCTAAATGCTCCTTCTCCAGCATGGAATTACTAAGTGTCAGTCGGACAGAAAACCCGAATTCCTTTGACAGGGCCAGAACGTCCTTTTCGATTCCGTTTTCACCATAACCGGCACGTCCTCCGCCCCAAAGACATTCCGCCGGGGCACCATAAATGGATCCAATCTGACACCATTCATAGAAGAAATCCCTGTGGCCATAAAACACCGGCAAAAAAATCCTATAGAACTCGTAGAATTCAAAGAGTCCAGGCAAATGATAGATAGCTTTCATGTCTGTACTCAAGTATAGAATGTTTTTCGATTATAGGCTATCTTGCTTTACGATGAATTTAACTACCGGAAGCGTTTTCAGGAACATAGACTTTTTCTCTTTGCCTTACCTGTGCTCATACTTTATGCAGACACTATACGGGATGGCGGATCTTTTCATCACCGGACAGTTCAATCTGACGGCGGAAATAACGGCTGTATCCATCGGAAGCCAGATCATGCACATGTTTACAGTTATGGTCGTCGGGCTTGCCATGGGAACAACTGTAATTATAGGACAGGCAGTGGGCGCCGGAAACAACCGGAAAATATCTGCCGTCATAGGAAATTCCGTGACTTTTTACCTTGCCGCTTCCATAGCCCTTACGGTTGTCCTGCTGTTTTTTGTAAAACCTCTGGTTGCCCTTGTTTCCACTCCACCAGAAGCAGTCGACGGAACTATTGGATATCTAACAATCTGTTTTATCGGAATTCCGTTCATAACGGCCTTCAATGTGATTGCGGCGATTTTCCGCGGTCTTGGAGACTCAAAAACTCCGATGAAACTTGTGGCCGTTGCCTGTTTACTTAACATTGTTCTGGATTACCTTTTCATTGGAATTTTCGACATGCATTCCCGCGGAGCTGCCCTGGCGACAATCATAGCACAGGGGTTCAGCGTGTTGATCTCTTTTCCGCTGATAAGGAAAAATCTTTCGGATGTTGTACCTGGAAAAAATGACTTTAAGCTTGACTCGAAGATATTTGTTCCGCTTCTTAAAATAGGAATTCCAGTCTGCCTTCAGGACGGATTCATTCAGATAGCTTTTCTTGTAATTACAATAATCGTAAACAGACGCGGTCTTGTTGATGCTGCCGCCGTAGGAATAGTTGAAAAAATAATCTGTTTCATTTTTCTTGTTCCGTCTTCAATGCTTTCAACTGTCTCTGCCCTTTCAGCACAGAATTTTGGCGCAGGCAAGCCGGAACGTTCCCGCAGCACTTTAAGATACGCCTGCGGCATCTGCCTTGTTTTTGGTTTCACTGTAGCAGTAATATGTCAGTTCATTTCAGAACCTATCGTTGGCTTATTTGATAAAAACCCTCAGGTCATAAAATCAGGCGGAGAATATCTAAGGTCATACATCGTAGACACAATGTTTGCCGGACTTCATTTTTGTTTTTCAGGATATTTCTGCGCCCTTGGAAAATCCTGGATTTCATTCCTGCACAACACGATTTCAATTCTTCTGATAAGAATTCCAGGGTCCTATATGCTTTCCGTTCTTTTTACGGATACCATCTACCCTCTTGGATTTGCGGCCATGACAGGATCAATACTCAGCACAATTATCTGCATTTGTTTTTACATTGCTGAAACAAGGAATCGACCTTCATCCAGTCAGAACATCTGATAAATTTTTTTTCATCCAGCGGAACATCGGCATTCCATGGTCGTGAAAGAACTGCGACTGTACAGTCTTCCATTCGTTCAAGATGTTTCAATGCGTTTGGTGAATCCTCGACAGCAAAGTCAAATTTCATCTGGAGGAATTCCTCCACTGTAAGAGGCCTGTCTGCTTTTGACATGTCGATTTTTTCACGGCCGTATTTGTCTACGTGGATCACCGGCAACTGGGGAAATCCATGCAGTTCAAGCCATTGTTTTGTAGCTTTGCATGAAGAATATGGTCTGCCAGTAATTATTTTTACATCATGCCCTTCTCCAACCCAGGTTGCAACAACTCCTCGGGCATGAGGAGTTTCCTCGTATGAAAGAAGTTCTTCTTCCCTATGGGCGAAGCTCATCATCTTTTCGTATTCATCATCGCTGAGACTGAATGATTTCTGGAGGGAAAAACTTTTTATGTTTTCATAGGGAACATCCTTTCCAAACATCTTTTTCACAAGGTGGGAAAAATAAAGGGCAGTCTCAGAAAGGATGTCATCAAAATCTACATAGATTTTCATGGGAAAGATCAGGCTTCCGCAATAGCTTCGATTTCACAGAGAACATTCTTTGGAAGTGTCTTTACCGCAACGCAGGAACGGGCTGGTTTCCCGGTGAAATGTTTTTCATAGACTGAATTGAATTCCGCAAAGTCTGACATTTCAGCAAGAAAACATGTCGTCTTTACAACTTTCTCCATTGTACTTCCTGCTGCCTCAATAATTGCCTGAATGTTTCTGCAGCATCTTTCAGCCTGAACTGCAATAGTTGTTCCGTCGATGTCACCTGTTTCAGGAATGATTGCAATCTGACCGGAAGTAAAAACAAATCCGCCGGAAATAAATCCCTGGGAATACGGTCCGATTGCCTTTGGTGCTTTGTCAGTAGAAATCTGTTTCATTTTGTTGTCTCCTGTATTATTGTTCATTGTTCCTTTCGTAGAACATTTCGGCATCTTCATGCCCATATTTTTTTTTCCATTCAGAAAAAGAGCCTGGAGTAATTCCTTCCTGTCCCTTCACTTCATTTTTCTTTTCCGCAGAAGTGGTTTTCTTTTTTTGGATTTTAATTGGTGACGAATACTGGCGCCTCATCATGGCATAATATTCTGAATCATCCATTGCAGCCCTCCATCTGGAATTTCATTCACACCAGAAAACCTTGTTGCCGGTGCGTTTAACCTCTTCAGGATAATCTCCATCCGGATATCCAAGTGCGAGATGGCCTATGCCTTCCCACTCACCTTCAACACCAAGACTTTTTAGCCATTCCTGCCATTCAGGCATTTCAAATTCTTCCCTTGCTCTATGGATCCAGCATGTTCCAAGACCAAGCTCATGGGCCTCAAGCATCATGTTTCCAAGAATCAGTGAGCCATCGTATGTCTTGTTGCGCCAGTTTTTATCAGAGAGAACGATAAGCACAACAGGAGCACCATAGAATTCTCCAGCTGGATTATGGCGTTCGGCGATTTTACCATTTATTTCAGTAAGCTTTTTGATTATTTCCCTGTTGGTAACGGCAACAATAATTGAAGACTGCCTGTTTCTTCCGCTTGCAGCCCATCTGCCGGCCTCAATGACTTTTTCAATCAGTTCCTTTGAAGGAATTTCATTCTTGAATTTTCTGATGCTTCTTCGTTCCTTCATCTTAGCAAAGATATCCTGTTCAGGAACGACTGCAAAAAATTCAAGGTCCTCTGTGGTACTGTTGTTCTGAAGGCTGTGTGATTCTCCTTTTGGACAGTAATGACAGTCCCCAGGCTTTAAATATTCAGTAACCGTATCGGTAACTACCCTTCCATCTCCACTGAGGATATAGATGATCTCACTTGATGTGTCGTGGCAATGCATGCCGATTGTGGCGCCCACACCAAGTTTTCCGTGGAGGATTCTATTTTTCCCGTCGAAAAACATCTTTGCCATAAGGCTTTTTTCGCCGCCCTTGAAATTAGGGAATTCCTTTGCTTCAATTTCTGGATATGCAATTTTCATATTTTACTCCGTAAACAATTATATTTTTATCTTATTCTGCATTCAACATTTTAAGTTTTTCGGTGATCAACTCATAGTTTTTTCTATCATGTGGAACGGAACAGTTCAAGCATGATTTAATTCCTTTTTCCGTAAAATAGAAATTACCGCCGCATCTGTCTCCAAGAAAATATAGAGGACAAAAACAAAACATGCAATTGAAATCGTCTTTATTTTCTGTTTTATGACATGGAAAAAATCTACATGAAGTATTCTGGAAGAATCTGCTGCCGTCTTCTCGTTCTGCTAGATTTTTTTCTCTGATGTTTTTTACAATGACAGTGGTAAGATACCCGGACAGTCTATCCACGTCGGAAAGATCTTCTACAATTACCTCATCTTCAAAACTGCAGTTTGAGACAGCGCAGAAGTCAAAGTCATAATTCTTTTTTTGCTCAATCAGAAAACAAAAAAGTTTCTCCAGTTTTTTACCGGACTTCATGAATACAAGAGTTCCGTCCAGATAAAAAGTTTCTTCAATATCATAGGATCCTGGAATTACGTGTATTTTTTCATCCTGAGATGCAAGATCGATTCCGGCTGAACATGCGGCTGCCGTAAAACTTGTGACACCCGGAATGATCTTCGTTGAATACCCCCGTTCCATGAGAATATATTCCACATACATGCAGGTCGAATAAACGGACGGATCGCCGATGGTCAAAAAACATACATCTTTCCCTTCATCAAGATATTGTGCTATTGAATCCGCAGTTTCATTCCAAGCTTTTTCCAATACTTCATTTTCCTTGGTCATAGGGAAGTCTGTTTCAACTATGATTTTGTTCTTTAATTCGATGCCAAGTTTCTCTGCTGTTTTATAGGCAATGCAATCTTTTCTGTCTGGATTCGGAAGGACAATTACGGGACATTTTTCGATTGCTATCCTAGCCTTTATCGTTACAAGTTCAGGATCTCCAGGGCCTATTCCAGTTCCATAGAAAATACCTTTCATCATCGCTTCTCCCTTTTCTGTCGGAATTTCAAGCATTCCATAATAAATCTTTTTGCGTAATCGGGATTCGACCAGTAATAAAGATGCGGAAATCCCCACCATCTGTTTTCATCAGCATGAACGCAGTTCCATTTTTTTTCGCTGAGAGGTTTATGGGCAATGCAGTCCTGACCATTTGAAGTGGAATCATAATAATGGAATTCATGGCCTTTTATGACATTATCGCAGCCCTTCAGGAATTTTCTTTCAGCGTCACAGAATTCCGCATAGCCGAATCTTACGAGGCTGCCTTTGAATTCACAGCTGCCATCAATTACTCCACACATTTTGAATCGTCTTCCGTCTTTATCCGTAATGGACTCATGAAGGTACATGAAGCCGCCACACTCAGCGATGGATGGAGTTCCGTTTGTAATCGCCTTCCTTATGGAATCTTTCATCTCCATATTGGATTCAAGTTCAGCAAGATAAAGTTCTGGATATCCTCCACCCAGAATCACTCCATCGATGTCATCCGGTAGTGCTCCATCTTTCAACGGAGAAAATTTCAAAATCTCCGCTCCCATTTTTTCAAGCATCCGGATGTTTTCAGAGTAATAAAAACAAAAGGCATCATCCCAAGCCAGAGCAATTTTCACCTTGTATTCAGGGAAACGAAATTCATCCGCAGTGAAATTCAATTCATGAGCTTCATGAGCAATCTCAATGATTTTATCAACGTCAACGGTACGGGCAATCTGGGCAGCTGAGATTCCACAAATTTTTTCAAGACCGGCAATCTCATCAGGCATTACAAGACCAAGGTGCCGGCTTTCCAATGACAGTTCCCTGTTGTGTTCGAAATAACCAAGAACCTTCACACCGGTGTTTCTTTCAATTTCCTTTGAAAGTTTTTCGTAAAGCATTGGAGAAATATTGTTTAATATAACTCCCCTTATAAGCCTTTCCGTATCAAAGCAGGAAAAGCCTTTCACCACTGCCATGACTGAACGGGACATTCCCTTTGCATCCACAACAAGAACTATGGGAGCATCAAGAACCTTTGCCAGATGATATGTGGAGGCTTCGTCACTGACT
>CALELJ010000222.1 GCA_937902445.1 uncultured Treponema sp.
TGAAACCGCCCCTCTCGAGGAGCTCTTCTACACCCGGGATGTAGCGAAGCCCAGCTTCAAGGTCCTGGACGGAGAGCAGTCCACGATGATTGTCCAGAAGAATCTCCTGACGGTTTTCCATTCGTAACAGACTTAGTTATTGTGTTATATTTCTGACTTGAAAATAACAGTCTATCAACAGCTGTCTCACAGTCAACCTTGAATTCAGTTTGGTAAGGCTGTGTTGCGACATATTTTTCAGATTCCTTTTTTACAGTAGTTTTCATTTTCTTGATTCTGATGACAGGTACCTCAATGCCGGATGTTTTAATGGCAGATGGTTTTATATACGAATCAGTTTTGTAAGAAGCCTTTCCTTTAATATCCTGAACAAAGCCTCCATCAATTTCCAGTTTATAGGTTGCTCCCTTACAAGGCAATTCCTTTATATCGAATTCAACCGTTACTTTCAGCCCATCGTCAGATATTTTAACTTTGTCTGACTTAACTTTTTGTACCAGAATATGATTTTTTGTTGCAATATAATCTGTAACAAGTGAAGATTTTTCGGACTTTCCATCTTCTCTTCCATCACAGTCATATTTGTAAAGAAGAATGTGTTTTGTTGATAAGTCTGGTTCAAATATCAAATTTTTATTAGCATCACTTGTATTTTTTGCTGTCTCATAGTTCTTAATGCCATTTGTACCTGTTTCATAGTACTTCTGCATTGATGAAAGCTTTCTATAATCTGAATCAGATAGAATAACAGGGACTCTCTCTACATTTTCCTGAGTGATAGTAATATTACCATCTCCTTTTTCTACAGGTTTGGAATATGTAAGAGTGATTATACCATCTTCAAAATTACTGTGAGATCTCAATTCTGGTTTTTTAATAATTATGGTAATACTCTTTCTGTCCCCAAGGTTTGCCCCGGAACCGGAAGCAGTCAACTCATTGACCATATCCTGTGTAATCTTTCCACCTGCGATTTCACAGCCATTCAAATTGAATCCATTTTCAACAACAGTCAGTCGGTCGGTCTCATAAGACTCGTCACTTTCAATTGTATATTTGAATGAATACTCGCGTTCCCCTTCCGAATAGAGATTAGGGAAAGCTGTCTCATCTGTATCCATGGAAATTACAGCACCGTTGTTAAGGGTAATTTCAGGTACAGCATCTCTTGAAATTTTAAGAGGTTTATTGAACCTTAACCTGATGTCAATTTCCTTTCCAACGCCATAACATCCATCAGTCTGCTTTGCATAGATGTATTCAGCCCTTGGCTTTGAAGTATCAACAACAAATGAATAGTTTCCTATGGCAGAATTTCCAGCCCAGTCTGTGACCGTTGCCTTGAAGGACAGGGATGCACCCTTGAGAATCTCACGGCTTGTTGTTGTGGCCTCAAAAGTTCCGTCGTCCTTAAGAGAATATGCAAGATTTATTTCATTCGCCTTAAGCTCAAAACCAAGCTTGCCTTTATCTTTCCAGGCCTCGTATGAATCATCACCGATTTTTCCATACACTGTTACAGAACAGTCACCGACAAAGGCATCAAGAAGATCATTCTGATCTGTTATGTGTTTTCCGTTGTAAACAATTTCCTTAAACTCAACTACAGGAGAATTGATGTCTCCAAGAACCGTATATTCCTTTGTGATGGCATTGTGATATTCATCTTCCGTGCGAATGACAAAAGTCTGGTTGTTCAGTTTTCTTGCGTCACCATCTATGCCAAGATCGGTAAACAGATTAAGTGGCAGAACCATGTCATAGACTTTACGATCGATACCTGCATCATTGACGCTGCCTGTCTGCTCAGGATTCCTGAACTCAAATACCTTGCCATTTTTAAGCTCAGACAGGGATCCCGTTTCATTCCACTTGTCCGAATCCTTGTCAGCATACGTTACAACATGCTCCTGGTTTGTTATGTAGGCAACTTTCAGGGAACTTACCTTCGTGTCATCCTTTGCTGTAAACTTCAACTCAAAGTTTCCGCTGGCATCACCAAAAAGCGTCTGTCCAACCTGCTTTTCAGCCCCACCCACAAAATGCTTTATCTCCACGGAAGGATAAGTCTTATCAACAACCTCAATGTAGCCTGTGTATGGAAGGGCAGAATTTCCCTTGTTGTCCTTTTCATTTATCTCAACATAATAGACATTTACATTTTCCGGAACACTGAAACTGAAGAATACATTGTTCTCCGCATCTCCTTCCTTTGCCTTGAAAATTTCTTTTGCGCTGTACCCTGAGACTGTTGATCCTCCAGGTCCATTTTCCTTTATGGTCACTGTAACCTGGTCAACGGCAGTATCATCATATGCATTTCCCATCAATGAAGATCCTGCGTATACGGAAAGAGGCTTGTCGCTGGTTCCAAGGTTTAGTGAAATCCATGGTGTGTCGGCTTCTTTCCAGAGGCAGAAGAATCCCTGGGTTGTGACCGTAGTGTTTTTGCTTATGTCGCAGCTTTCAGTAACAATTTTGAGCATGTGCTTCTTTGAGTCCAGCTTTCCAAGATCACAGTCCTTGAGCTTTACGTCAACATCCCATGCACGGAGAGTATCAACCATTATGTAGTCTTTCCCTTCAGCATAATCCGTGTCGGAAACAAGACGTTTGACAAAATAATCCTTTGTGCTGTCCTCGTTTTTTATGTAAAGGTCGATGTACACGATTGTGTTTTCATCTTTGGCAATTCCGCTTACGGTAAAATCACCTGTCGTGAAAGTGGAAATTTTTGTAATGTCCCTGTATTCCTCGATTTCCGAGAAAACGGTTATGTCATCTTTGACGGCAGGACTTGTAATCGTAATGGCAGGAGGCATGTCATCCACGATTACAGTGCGCGTCTTTTTTGAATCTGCGGAATCATTTCCCGCATCATCTGAACCGATTACGACAATTTCATAACTGCCACCCGTCATCGAAGAAAAGTCTATGTTGTTTACAGCCCAGGTCGCGTTTTTATTGCCGTTTTTCTGCTGCCATACACCGTCTGCAAATGCAACATATTCAGAAGTTCCCCTTGCCTTGTACTGCCAGACACCCTTTGTGTTTTTCCATTCAAAGCAATCACCTTCCTGCCATTCATTTTTCTGGATTCTTACAATGAGGGAATTGATGGAATAGTCATCTGCCACGGTTCCAGAGATATTGAATTTTGTCTGTACTGTTTCTCTTGGTTCCGGTGACGAGATTGTTACTGCAGGCCCCTTCGTGTCGACAGCTTCTCCAAGTCCGATGGAGCAGGATATGAATAAACTAAATATTAAAACTGATATTAAATATGAAAAAAATCTTGCGTTAGAGTTTCTCATAAAACAATCCTCCATCCATTAGAAATATGCCTGATTATTAGTATACAGACTCATACAGTATGTAGTCTTTGGATTAGCCGGATTCTGATATCCACCTGCATGTGTCTGAAGGGTAAAATCTGAAAGAACCTGCCAGCTAACCCAATAATAATTATCTCCATTTTTATAATTTATATATATACCAGGCTGTACATTATATATATACCCTGTTTTTGATTTTTTTAAACCTCGTAAACGGAATTTGTTAAAAGTTTTAACAATCACT
>CALELJ010000223.1 GCA_937902445.1 uncultured Treponema sp.
TTGTGGAATATGATCTTCTTGGCCAGCACAGAACTGCTGTTTCCCAGGTTATCATTCCTGTCTACAACCGCAACCAGGTACGCTGGACAGACCAGAATGTTCTTTCAAGCTACATCTCAACAACTTCTCAGGAAGTTCTCGAGTTCTCAAAAGTGCTCGTAGGAATTTCACGAAGCCATCTTCGTTCCGGCTTGAACCGCAACATGCAGTTTGCCATGTACCTTTTCAACGGAATGAACCTTGCAGGCATTTCCCTTGCTTCCGATACGACGACTCCTTATGCTGAATACCACACGAATCCGGATCTCCTTGATTACATCCAGTATCCGTTCCAGACAATGCTTTACAAATCTGGCGACAAGGATGAACTTGGAATTCTTTTCATGGCTCTTCTTGAGTCTGTTGGTATTCCGGCTGCCTTCATTCCTCTTGAAAATGACTTCATCGTCTGCTTCAACCTCAATGTAAACGCGGCAAAGGCAAAGAATCTTTTTGACGGATATGACCGCGTTCTTGTCATTGAAGATGAAATCTGGATTCCTGTTTCCATGTCATCCCTCAGGGAAGGCTTCATCAACAGCTGGTACCGTGGAATCATGGCTCTTCAGGAATGTACTGAAAATGGCATCGATTTTGAATTTACTTCAATCTCTGAGGCATGGCAGTCATATCCACCTGCCGGTTTCTCCACTGATGCAAGCGTAAGGCTTTCAGTAAATGAAAAGAACCTTATTTCAACTATCGAAACAGAAATTTCACGTTACGTGACTGCTGAATTTGGTCCTCAGATTGCGGCAGTTCAGAATAGAATTAAAGCGGAAGGTGCTTCTGTAACATTATATAATCAGCTTGGTATGCTTTATGTCCGCGCAGGCATGTACTCCAGCGCAAAGCCAGTCTATGAGATGTCTGCTAAAATGGGTTCTGTAAGTGCAATGAACAACCTTGGAAACATCTGTTCCCTTCAGAAGAATTTCAAGGAAGCAAAGAAGTGGTACGAAATGGCACTGCAGTATGAGCCAGATAACAAGACGGCCAGAAAAAATCTGAGTCGTATTGAAAGCGAATTGGAATAGCGTGACATGTCTGGAAAAAGAGCAAAAAGTTTAAGAAAAAAGAAAAAAGATTCTCGCAGAAACATGAAGTTTGCCGTGGCAGTTCTTGGATCAGCCCTGGTGACGATTCCTTTGTCTGCCGATGGCGATGTTCTGTTCAGCCTGTATCCCCACGCCACTGTGCCTATTGGATCTGAAAAACACAGCATTGAATACGGAATGGGTTTGGGCGGCTCCCTTGCTTTCAAGCCGATAAAATATTTCAGCATGAACGTTTTTGGCGACTACATGACTCTTTCGTTGCCTAACGTAAAATCCATTTCTGTTCTTGACGGAGGAGCCGGAGCATCCTACCACGTTCCTGTTTCAGACAGAATCAACATCAACGCGGGCCTCAACATCGGTGCTTACCGTGCCCAGTTCAATTCCGCATTGTCTGGAATTACAGCCGGAATGAACATCGGAATTTCCTATAGAATCAATCCTGTAGTTTCCGTTGACATGGCGGCAAGGGTATCTCATTATGCAGCCGGAAATACAGCACTTCTCAACGGAATGTCTGCTGTCCCTGGAATCACAATCAACCTTTCGGAAATGTTCGGAAAAAATACCAGCATCAAGATGGAGACAAAAGAGATCAAGCCTGTTTTCCCTGTTCTGTATTCCTGGTATGAAAACAATCCATTCGGAACAATTACGATTACAAATGAAGAAGATGCAAAAATCCAGGACGTGAAGGTAACTTTCTACCAGCCACAGTACATGGGCCATCCTAACGTCTGCGGTGTCATTGAACAGCTTGGAAAGGGCGAAAGTCTTGATGTAAACCTTACTGCATTCTTCAACGAACACATGCTTGAGATGACGGAAAAGAACGACACTCAGGCAATCATCAATATTGAATATACCTGTCTTGGACAGAAAAGAAACTGCGAATACGCAATGGTCGTTCCTGTTTACGGACGAAACAACATGTCCTGGTCTGATGACCGCCGTGCTTCGGTTTTTGTTTCTTCCAAGGACCCGGCCGCAATGTGGTTTGCAAAATACATTGCATCCATTACTCATGAAAACATGCGCAACGGTGTACCTGACAACATTCAGTATGCCATGGCGATTTTTGATACCCTCGACCAGTTTGGACTCAACTATGTAATCGACCCGTCTTCAGCTTTTGAGGACAACATCGGTACAGAATCCATCGACTTCCTTCAGTTCCCTTACCAGACGCTCATGTACCGTGGTGGAGACTGTGATGACATTTCAATCCTTGTGTGTTCCCTTTTTGAGGCAATCGGAATCAATACCGCTTTCATTACAATTCCTGGTCATATCTATATGGCCTTTGATTCCGGACTTTACAAGCGCGAGGCAATTGAACAGTTTGGCTCCCTTGATAATTTCATCGTCCACGGATCGGAAGTCTGGGTTCCGCTTGAAATCACACTTACTGATGAAGGCTTCAACAAGGCATGGCGTGTAGGTGCACGTGAATGGAAAGTTGCCGAAAGAAATGGAACTGCCGCATTGTACAAGATGCGCGACAGCTGGCAGGTGTACAAGCCTGTTAATGTTCCTGATGCGGGTGCTTCCTTTACTTTGCCTGATCCTGACATTGTCGCAAAGATTTTCAGCCACAGTGTCGATGAATGGATTCTCCGTGAAATTGAACCAAAAATCCAGGGATACAATGCAATTCTTGCAAAGCGCAGGGATGACAAAATCCAGAACAGCCTTGGAACACTCTATGCAAGGTATGGACTTTTTTCACAGGCGGAAGAACAGTTCCGTCCATTGAGAAGAAAGGGATATCTTCCTGCAATCCTCAACACTGCAAACATGTATTTTGCAAAGAAGGATTATGAAAGAGCG